>JAFMNI010000030.1 GCA_017859295.1 Candidatus Puniceispirillum sp.
ACGGATTGGCGCTGTGGGTAGGCATCGAACTTCTTCCCGAGCGCGCCATCTTTCAAAAAATATATTCAGATGCTTGCCTGATCACGGGGGTCAGTTTGACTAGAATTTGACACAGCCAAAGATCAAAACTAACGGCTATGTTGGTCAAAACGGTCTATGGATTTTTTCGGATATAGAGAAGATTCACCATCGGCGCGAAAAACCAGAGTATGGCAGAGCTCCACAGCATCAGGCTTTTTGGCAATCCATGCCCGATAAAGAAGCCAAGGCATAAAATCAAAAGCAGGATATTCAGTCCTATGGCGATGGTCTTTAAAGGCATGTTTATCTCCAATGATTGGGTTTTGCACAGGCCGAATTGATAGCACAGATCTACCGCAACCGCCCCGCTTGATATTGTGGATCAAGCATAAGATACACAAAATCCGATTATTTTGGGCGGCTCATAGTTTGACATTGGCTTTTGCCGTCTGTGATATGGATTAGATCTTGGATATGTTCCATACTGACATGAATGTTTCACCTATTAGTCGTGTCGGGTGTTTAGATCGCATCGACAAGCATAAAAGCATCAGTGAAAATACATGAGGGAAAGGCAATGGAACCCAAACCAATTGTTGGCATCATCACGAATGAAACGGTCGGTTTTAACGGCAGGCAGCAATCACATTCGGCTGGAAAACGTTATGTCGATGCGGTGATGAATTTTGCCGATATTGTGCCAATCCTGATTCCGGCCTGCATCAGAAAATGCGATCTTGGCACCCTTCTTGATAGGCTGGATGGTGTTGTTTTGACCGGTGGCAGGGCGAATATAGAGCCACATCATTATGGCGGCGAGGCATTTCCCGATGATGAAGTGATTGATCCTGATCGCGACAAGACTGTCTTGGATATCATTCCTGAATGCGTTCAACGCCATATGCCGATTTTCGGCATTTGTCGTGGCATCCAAGAAATCAATGTTGCCTATGGCGGCACAATTTTTTACCGGGTGCATCATCAAAGCGATAAACAAGATCATCGCATGCCACAAAATGATGATGCGTCATTAGAAGAAATCTTCAAGCCAAGGCATCTGATCACGTTCCCCGAAAATAGTCTTTTCAAGGAAATTCTGGGGCAAGATAGTTTTTGGGTGAACAGCCTTCACGGGCAGGGCATTGATCAATTAGGTGCGGGGCTATCCGCCGAAGCCTTTTCACCCGATGGCCTTATCGAGGCGATCAGCATAAATGATCACAAATCCTTTGCTATTGCCATCCAATGGCACGCCGAATTTCATCCCGAAAGAGATGAAAATCGTCTGAATAATTTGCTTTTTCAGAAATTTGGCGACGCTTGCCGACAATTTCACTTGGCCAAATCATAGCTTGATAAAATCAAGCAAAACAAACTGATTCATGATTGAACCATTAGCTTGATATGCTAGGATTTTGCATATTTTGGGAGAAAAATCATGAAATTCAAATTGATTGCAAAGCTTTTACTGGCAGCGATGGCGGTTTTGCCAGCGACACAGGCGATGAGCGAAACGCGTGTTACTTATAAATCAGCGAAATCGACATCATCCTATTATCAGATGGCCGTACAGATTGCCGAAGGCATGAAGGCAGGGTCAAATGGTGATATCACTGTCACCGTTGAAGAGAGCCAAGGTTCGGTTCAAAATGTGATGGAGGTGATTGGTCGCAAAGGCAATTATGTGTTCACCACGCCACCTGTTTTAATCAAGCTTGCACGCGGCGGCAAAGCGATGTTCAAGGACAAGGCAAATCCGCGTTTTGATGAAATCAGAGCCTTGTTTCCCATTCCGTCTTTGACCATGCATTTTGTCATGTCCGAAAAGTCAGGTGTGACTGATTTTAGCGGCATGGAAGGCAAGACCATCTTGCTTGGCAAGGGATCATTTGGCGCCCGCGAAGGAGAAAAATATCTCAAGCTATTTGGCCTTGAAGGAAAGGTCACGCTTGCCGAGGTTGAATTGTCGAATGCGGTTCCAGCGCTAAAGAATGGTCAGATTGACGGGTTTGTGACGGCTGGATCCTATCCGGCACCAAATGTTATCGAAGCGGCGGCATCGGCTGGTGCAAAGGTTCTGTCCTTGTCGGATGAGCAAATTAAATTGTCAAAACGGACACGGCTTGAAATTCCGGCTGGTACCTATGCTGGGCAATTATCGGCGATCACCACAACGTCACTTCCTGTTGTGGCCTTTGCCACAACCGATATGGATGATGCAACAGCCTATGCGCTGACCAAAACCTTTTGGGAAGGCAAGTCATCAATGAGCGCCGCCGCAAAATGGTGGGGTGGTGTCTCGCTTGATATGCTTGAAAATATCCTGACCGAAATTCACCCAGGCGCAGCAAAATATTACCAAGAGGTTGGTGCCACGCTGGCGTCGCATCACTAATTATTTTGGTCAGGTAAAAACGTAATCATAAGGGCAAGCGTTGCGCGTAACGGTTGCCCTTTTTATCGGGTCTTAAGCTGGAATTCCCTCAATGACGCCATTTTTGAAATCAACAAGATCTATCTGGATCGGGCTTGGCGCTTTATCGGTTGTCTTTCATCTATGGCTCATTTTTTCGGGGCTGGTTCCTAATCTTGTATCACGCCCGCTTCACATGGCTTTGGTGATCCCGTGGGTTTTTCTGTTTAAGCCATCGGTTGGTTTGTGGCGTATTTTTGATTGGGGTTTTACGCTTGCCGGAATCGCGGCCTGTTTCTGGATCATTGCGAATCATAATCTGTTGCTTGATCAATATGGCTATCTTGCCAATGATTTTCAGATGGTGATTGCGGTGATTTTGCTGGTAACGGTTCTGGAAATGGCGCGCCGATCAATCGGCTGGCCGCTTCCCTTGCTGGCTTTTGCTGCATTGCTTTATGGGCTGTTTGGTAACTATATTCCTGGCGAATTTGGGCATCCGGGAACACCATTGGCCAGCTTTCTTGGAACAATGACGATTGCTGAGGGCGGTATTTGGGGAACCTTGACCGGCGTTTCGGTTTCGATTGTTGCCATTTTCGTGATTTTCGGTGCGATGCTGAATGCGGGTGAGGCCGGTGCCGGTTTTATGAACGTGGCGGCATCAGCGGCGGGACGATTGAGGGGCGGCGCGGCAAAGGTTTCAGTTTTATCATCGGCCCTATTCGGATCAATCTCAGGCTCGGCATCAGCCAATGTGGCTTCTACCGGAATCGTGACTTTGCCGACAATGGTGTCACTTGGATATCCAAAACGCATTGCGGCGGCGGTCGAGGCGGTGGCGTCATCAGGTGGGCAGATCATGCCGCCATTGATGGGCGCAGGTGCGTTTGTCATGGTAGAGCTGACCGGTATCCCCTATGGAGATATTATTGTCGCTGCCGCTTTACCGGCACTGTTGTATTTTTTTGCAGTGTGGATCGGGGTCGATATCTATGCGTTGCGTTTTGGGTTGCGCCCGCTGAACAATGATGCGCGGCCTGCAGTGCGGACAGTGCTGATCACCGCCAGTTTTTTCCTGATCCCTTTTAGCGTTCTTCTGATTGTTATGTATATCGGCTTTACGCCACAATATGCGGCGGCAGTGGCGATTTTGGCGGCAACATTATTATTATTCATCAACGGATCAATGGCCATTAACCTTGGTTCGGGTATGACACGAATTTGCGATGCTGCGATTATGGCTGGTGGCCAGATCGCTATGATCGCATCGATTATTCTATGCGCTTCAATCATCATTGGCGTTCTTGGCATAACCGGCCTTGGGATCAAGGTGACTTCGCTGATTTTGTCTTTTTCGGGTGGCATGATCTGGCCAGCCTTACTGTTGACCGCGCTTGCCTGTTTGTTCCTTGGCATGGAGGTGCCGACAACAGCGGCCTATGTGATTTGCGTTTCAGTTGCCGGGCCAGCATTGATTGATCTTGGTATGGCACCGCTGACGGTTCATCTGTTTGTTTTTTGGTATGCGCTTTTATCGACAATCACACCGCCTGTTTGCGGCGGGGTATTTATTGCGGCCGGCATGGTTGGCGAAAATTGGTTAAGGGTTGCGTTGACCTCAATGTCACTTGGTATCGGGCTTTATTTGATCCCCCTCGGGATGGTGGTTCATCCCGAGCTGTTGACGATTGGTGTGACGCCACTTTTGTCGTTATTGGCCTTTTGCAAGATTGCGTTTGCACTTGGCTTAATATCCTATGCAGTGATTAGCGCTGGCAAATCACTGCATCGCCTGATCAGTATCATTTTGGGCATGGCTCTATTGCTGGCCAGTTAATTAGCCGCTGATTGCCAAGGCCGGTTTTAGCAAGGATGATGATTTTGCCCAAAACGGGGTTGCATCAAAACTCTGAATGAAAGATGGTGAGGCCTCGGCAAAACCGGCATCTGATGCCAGAAAACGGCCCTTTAGGTAAAGGCATAAATAGATGACAGATCAGAACAAACAGATCGCCGCGGTTGAAAGCCAATTGCGCCGTGACGCAGATGCGATCGCTTTGCATCATTTGCGTAGGCTGATCCATCAGGATGGCCGTGATGATTTATGTTTTCATTTTGAAGATTTGACCGTTGATTGTACGCGCCAGCCCCTGACACAAGATATTTTGCAACGGCTTTTGACGCTTGCCGAGGCGAAATCACTCGTTGATTTCATACAGGCAATGTTTGCTGGCAAAGCAATCAATCTAAGTGAAGGTCGGCCGGTTTCGCATTGCCGTCTTCGCACGCCAGATTACCGACAAAGCGAGGCCTATCAGAAACTGACACATTTTGCTGATAATGTTCGCGCCAATCAGAATATCAAATCAATCGTCAATCTTGGCATTGGCGGGTCGGATCTTGGTCCGGCAATGGTGACAGCAGGGCTTGCCGGATTCCATGATGGGCCAGTGGTGCATTATGTTGGCAATGTTGATCCACATGCGATGTATGATGTTTTGGCGCAATGCGATCCGCGCTCGACGCTTTTCATCATGACGTCAAAAACATTTACCACCAGCGAAACACTTGCGAATGCGGGTTTGGCGAAAGGCTGGCTAGAGCAGAACGGGGTTGCGCTTGATACGGCGATGGTGGCGGTAACGACCTATCAAGAGCGGGCGGTCGATTGGGGCATTGATCCAGCGCGTATTTTCGATTTTGACGAATCTGTTGGCGGGCGTTATTCGCTGTGGTCGGCGGTTGGCCTATCGGTGATGATTGCCGTTGGCAGTAAGGCGTTTGGCCAGCTTTTAGATGGCGCGCATGCGATGGATAACCATTTTGAAACAGCGCCCTTTGCCAGCAATATTCCGGTGATCATGGGACTGCTTCGCGTTTGGCATCGAAGCTATCTTGGCCATATGGCCTATGGGATTATGCCCTATGATCAGCGTCTGGCCAGATTGCCAGCCTGGGCGCAGCAGCTGGAAATGGAAAGCAATGGAAAATCGGTAACGCGGCATGGCAAGCCGCTTGACCAGCCTGCCGGCCCGTTGATTTGGGGCGAGGCAGGCGTGAATGGCCAGCATAGTTTTTTCCAATGGCTTCACCAGTCAGTTGATATTTGTCCGATTGATATTCTGATTGCGCGCAAACCGGCCAATCTGTTGGGTGATGCCGCTTGGCAAGCAAGCCACCGAACGCTGGCAATCAATGCGGTGGCGCAGGCTGAGGCATTGGCTGTTGGCGTTGAACAAGCCGATGCGCCGCACCGCCATTTTCCGGGGAACCGGCCATCCTTGATGGTTAGCTGGGACGCGACAACGCCTTATGCGCTTGGCAGGCTATTGGCACTTTATGAACATATCACTGTTGTTTCGGGCTTTGTCTGGGATGTGAACAGCTTTGATCAATGGGGCGTCGAGCTTGGCAAGAAAATGGCACATGATCTTGCCAGCAAAAGCGATCTTGATGGTTTCAGCCCGGCTGCCAAGGCGTTTCTAAACCGGTTGAACGACGAGCCGATATGATGTGGTAGTTGCCATAATTGAGCGTTTGCCAAAATTGCGCCTTTATCAAATATAATGGCGGATGATCAATAATGCGGCGGCGGCACATCGTCACTTGGCGACAGAATGCCACTATCGGGCTGCACATTTTCAAGCCGTGATTTCAGCTTTTCGATTTCGAGCATTAATTGCGCGACCTCTTTTTGCTGTGCATAGACCTCATGGCTCATCTGCGCCAATTCATGCTGCATAAGTGCCATTTTTTCTTCAAGATATTTGATCTTTTGTTCCATGATTGCCTTTTAGCATTCGCTGGCTGGTTCGGCAAAGGCCGAAATGATCTGATGGGCAAAATAGGACGGTTTAAAAATGACTGTCTAAAATGTCTTTTTAAAATGACTGGCGCTATCGCACTGAAGTGATTTGATCTGTTGCCTTATCGCATTACACTCATGGCTGGTAGAGCGAATTGCCCCGCCATGGCAAATTTTTTGACAATGAGGAATGGCAGTTGACCCAAAAAGCCCTGAAAATCTGCCTTGCCTGTTTTGCTGGTTTTGCCGGTTTTTTGATCTTGGTTTTTGTTTTTGGTCCGCGTGAGCCGGTTCGGCTAAGCACCGGCCATGACAAGATCATGATTGGTGATGATATTGATGCCTATCTTGCCATGCGCGAAGGGCAATTTGATGACATCATCGACGGGGTTGAAAAACAGGTCATCTGGGCTGGTGAGGCCAATGTAAAAACGCCGCTATCGATTATCTATCTTCATGGCTTTACCGCCAGTTCAAAAGAAATCCGGCCAGTGCCGGATCGGGTGGCCACAGCTTTGGGCGCAAATCTCTATTTTACCCGTTTCACTGGCCATGGCCGCCAGCCTTCGGCAATGGCCGATGCCACTGTTGCGCGCTGGATGGATGATGTTGGCGAAGCCATTAAAATTGGCAAGCAGATTGGTGAGACGGTCATTATCATGGCCACATCAACTGGGGGCACTCTGGCGGCGGCGGCCGCGCTTGACAAGGCGGCTATGGAACATATTGGCGGGATCATTTTCATTTCTCCAAATTTTGCCATTAACAGCCGCGCTGCCAATTTGCTGACCTGGCCATTTGCGCGGCAATGGGTGCCGCTGGTGATCGGCACAGAACAAAAGGGTAATCCGCGAAATGATCTTCATGCCCGCTATTGGATGATGACCTATCCGACAACGGCGTTAATGCCGATGGCGGCGATTGTTGCAGCGGTTGATCGGGAATCATATGACGATGTCGACATGCCGGCCTTGTTTTATTACAGTCGCCAAGATCAGGTTGTTGCGCCTGAAAAAACAGCCGCATTTGCCCGATCATGGGGCGGGGAATCGAAAAGCATCATTGCCAGTCTGACCGCGGATGACGATAAATTTTCACATATCATCGCTGGCGATATTGTGTCGCCAAACCAGACAGCAAGCGCGGTTGAGCATATGGTTGCTTGGATCACTGGGCTACAAAACCGCTAAAAGATGCCGTCATTGGTTGCGCTTTTTCTGGCGGATCAGGCTTTGGCGAGGCGGGTGGTTAGGCGGGTGGCATGACCGCGTCAAAGGCAATGGCCAATTTATCGGTAATCTCGCCAATATGGGAATCTTCCAGAATAAAAGGCGGTGCTAAAAGCAGATGATCGCCATTTTTGCCATCAATCGTGCCACCCATCGGATAGCATAATAATCCGGCTTCAAATGCCGCTGCCTTGATTTTGCGATGCAGGCCAAATGCCGGATCAAAGGGTGTTTTCTGTGTTCGGTCGGCAACAAATTCCATGCCGATAAAAAGCCCCCGTCCGCGAATATCACCGATAAAAGGATGCTGGCCAAAGGCTGATTGCAATGCCTGTATCAGCCTGTTCCCCATCATGGCGGCGCGGCTTGGCAGGCCAGTTTCGATGATTTTGCTAAGAACAGCATGGGCGGCCGCACAGGCAACAGGATGGGCAAGATAGGTATGCCCATGCTGAAAAAAGCCGCTTCCGGTGGCAATCGCTTCATAGATATCCTTGCTGCATAACATGGCGCCAACCGGTTGGTATCCGGCGCCAAGCCCTTTGGCGATGGCGATAATGTCAGGCCGGACTCGATCATGGTCACAGGCAAACAAAGATCCGGTTCGGCCCATGCCGCACATTACCTCATCAAGAATCAGCAGCACGCCATAGCGATCGCAAATTTCACGAATGCGGGTGAAATATCCCGCTTCGGCCGCAACCGCGCCAAGCGTTGCGCCAACCACCGGCTCGGCGAGAAACGCCATGACCTTATCCGCGCCAAGCCGCAGGATTTCGGTCTCAAGCGCATTGGCCATGCGTTGCCCATAGGCATGATCACTCTCGCCATCGGCTTTTCCGCGATAGCGATAACAAGGCTCGATATGGCTGGCAGTGAATAAAAGTGGGGCAAATTGTTCGCGCCGCCACGCATTGCCACCAGCGGCAAGCGCACCAAGCGTATTGCCGTGATAGCTTTGCTTGCGGGCGATGATATGGGTTCTTTGCGGCGAACCGGTTTCAACAAAATATTGCCGCGCCAGTTTCAGCGATGCTTCAATGGCTTCTGATCCACCCGATACAAAATAAACTCGGTCAATGCCAGATGGTGCATTGGCAATCAAAAGATCGGCTAATGTTTCGGCAGGTTGCGAGGTGAAAAAGCTGGTATGAGCAAAAGATAATTTATCAATCTGGTCTTTCATTGCAGCCGCGATATCAGCGTCACCATGACCAAGACAGGACACCGCTGCACCGCCTGAACCGTCGAAATATTCTTTTCCCGTTGAATCGGTAATGTAGCATCCGGCACCGGCAATGGCGACGGGTGGGGTAATCTTGCTATGGCGCGGGAAATTATGGGTCATCTGGATCGGCCACCAATCATGGCCAAATGTGGCCATCGTAACGAATATGCCAGAAAGGCATCTTTAATCGTTACTGGCGAACCGGCTAAGATCAATCAAAAATCATCGACGGCAGCAAAATTTTATAAGCATTTTGTCATTGAATGATGGATTGCCGTAAAAATCACATCATATAAAACACATGATTTTGATTTATTTTTCGAACCGTGATTGTCTGATGCTTGATTTTATGGCTCAACATGGCAAGCATAGGGGATGGCATATTAAGTTAAGCCTGTTAACAATTTGGCGCTAAGATCATTGGCGTCGCAAATCATGGTTTGTTGAGACGTGACCAGATCAATCATTGGTCTAGTCGATGATTGACACCACAAATAAAGGGCGAAGATATGCAACAACCTGATGACCACGCAAAAGGCCAAGATATTGCCTATCGATCGTTGGTTGGATCGCCAGTTGTTGATTTTGCGGCACGCTCGACGATGGGTGAGGTGCGTTTGTCAGCCTTTTCTGGGCGTTGGATTTTGCTATTTTGTCATCCGGCAGATTTTACCCCGGTTTGTACGTCTGAATTTGTCGCTTTGGCGCAAGAACAGGATAAATTTGCCGAAATGGGTGTCCAGCTTTTGGGGTTGTCGGTTGATAGTGTTTATAGCCATATGGGCTGGATTGAATGGATCGAGACGAAATTTAACCTATCGGTCAATTTTCCGGTGATCGAAGATGTGTCGATGGATATTGCGCGCGCCTATGGCATGATCGACGCTTATAGCGACACAACATCAACGGTTCGCGCCTGTCTATTTATTGATCCGGCGCAAAAAGTGCAGGCGTTGATACATTATCCAATGCATATCGGCCGGTCGGTTGATGAATTGCTTCGTGTCCAGCGCGCCCTAATCGATACTTATCAGACAGCCAAAGTTGCGCCGGCAAATTGGAGCCCGGGCGATGATTTCATGCAATCGGCTGCAGACTCCGTTTCGGGTGGCACCAAGGGCTGGCTTCAGCGGGTGATGCGCCCGATAGACAAATCGTAACTCGCGTGCCGCTTGCATATATAGCAAACAATCTATATAATTGACCAAATTAAGGCTGACCATTCGGGTCAGTGCTTTTAACCTCTATCGACATATGATTGGCAATTGCCGAGGCAAGCCCATATTGCGACAAGTAAAATGAGTGATTAATGAGCGCGCACGAAAAGAGTAAATCTAGTTTCGATCTTTTGATGAATCGTGCCTCGGACGTCTTTCAGGCTTTGTCGCATCCATTGCGCCTGTCAATTTGTTTTGAACTTGGTACGGCCGAACAATCGGTAAGCCAGCTATGCGACTCGCTTTGCCAGCCACAGCATAGTATCTCGCAGCATCTGGCTTTGTTGCGTAAACAGAATGTTGTCAATGCGCGCAAGCAATCGCGGCAGGTTTTCTATCAGATCAGCGACCCGCAGGTTATAAAAATGTTGGATTGTATCAAAAGTGAACTCGTGGCCGCTGAACCGAGTGGCGCCACCGCACCATCGCTGACGGCGCGTGATGTGCCGCAGGTCGCTATGGCTGATGAAGCTGGCCGGTTTTCAACCGTTTTCAAGCCGTCAGTGGATCAGTGGCAACGGCATGATAAGGGCTAGCGTGACCGGCGGTGGTTGGCATTTTTGCGCCATGCGGCTTTGCCTGACCCGCCGTATCACGCTGTTTTCATTTTTATTTATACTGCTGACAGTATTTAATACCGGCGGCGGCATCGGGCCGGCAAAAGCCGCCGATAGTCGTGGCCAGCTTGTTATGATTACCTCTAGCCATTGCCCTTGGTGTGAAGCCTTTGAAGATGATGTTGGCAAAGGTTATGACCGCACCGAAGAAGCGCTGATCTATCCACTTCGCCGCCATGATTTTTACCAGGAAATGCCGAATGATTTAGTGCATCTGACGCCAGCAACGATGACGCCTACCTTTATTGTTATGCGTGATGGGATGGAGGTTGGCCGGATCGTAGGCTATCCGGGCGCCGAGTTATTTTGGTGGCGGATTTCTGAATTTACCGCGCAATGATGATTTCGTAACTCGATGATTATCTAAAAAAATTCGGGCGTGATATGTTTGCGTGCTGTAAACTTCGTATTTTATCAATTAACGCCAGTTCAAAAAAGTTACTTTTAAAACTTAAACCGGTTTTACAAACGGTTTTTTTTATGCTTTGCTATTTTATAGATAAAAAAATGCATGTGTTAAATGCATCGAGTCAAACTTAATAAGGTGGGGAAACGATGAAAACTTTTTTCTATTCCATTGTCGGCGTTGTTGCGCTTGGCGTTACCGCTGCGCACTCAGCCTCAGTGGTTGTTCGAGATCCAGGGCTGGTTCCATATGAAATTGTTGATGGTAACTCTATACCAAAATCATTAACTGGTGTGGCTGGTGATGCTGCCAATGGTCGCAAGATTGCAATTAGCCGGAAACAGGGAAATTGCCTTGCTTGTCATGTGATGCCAATTCCTGAGCAGCAATTTCATGGCGAAACTGCTCCATCGCTTTACGGTGTTGGAAATCGTCTCAGTGAAGGTGAGCTGAGGTTGCAGCTGGTAAACTCAAAGGTAACAAATGAGGACACAATGATGCCGTCATTTTACCGCACTTTTGGGTATGAGCGGCCATTGAAGAAATTTGTGGGTAAGTCCATCATTTCTGCGCAAGACGTCGAGGATGTTGTTGCATACCTCCAAACCTTAAAAACTGATCAGTAGTACGGAGTATTGACCAAGATGAAACAGACAACAAAACTCTCAACAATTTCGCGCAGGCATGCACTCGCTATGCTCGGTGCAGCTGGTGCGGCTGTCCTTACTGGCGTTCCTGCCTATGCGGATGGTGCAGCTGTCGCTGCTAAAATCAAAGGCTTGACTGGCGGTAAATCTGTTGGTGAAGGCGCAATCACACTTGATTTGCCGGAAATCGCCGAAAACGGAAATGCGGTTAAGGTTGCATTTTCAATCGACAGCCCAATGACAGCCGATAATTATGTCAAAGCGGTTCATGTCATGGCGGACGGCAATCCAACCCCTGACGTTGCCTCATTCAACTTCACGCCAGCAATGGGCGCTTGCAGTGCTTCGACACGGATGCGTTTGGCAAAAACTCAGAACATCGTTGTTCTTGCTGAAATGAACGATGGCAGCTTCAAGCAGGCACAAGCCACTGTCAAAGTCACCATTGGTGGCTGTGGCGGTTGATCAGATAGCGAACGGAGAACAAAATAATGGCAAAAATTAAACCTCGGGTAAAAGTTCCAAAGTCAGCTGCTGCTGGTGACATTGTTGAAATCAAAGCTTTGATTTCGCATCCCATGCATACCGGTCGTGCTAAGGATAAAAAGGGAAATAAAATCCCGCGCAAGATCATCAATAAATTCGTTGCAAGCTTTGAAGGCCAAGATGTATTTACGGCTAATTTTGAGCCTGCTGTATCTGCCAACCCTTATATAGCCTTTCCTTTTAAGGCCAGCAAGTCAGGGGCATTCACCTTTACATGGGTTGAGGATGGCGGCGCAGAATATACTGCCAGCAAAAAGATGACCGTAGCCTAATCTTCGGATTTGGGTCGCGAGTTTACAGGGAGGATTTTATAATGCGACTAGCAGTAATGATAACAATGGCGCTCAGCTTGGCAGCTGGAGCCGCATTTGCGAAAACCCCATATCATGATGGTACGGCTGAAGTGATCAAGCCAACGGATAAGAATCACCCGCTTGGTGAAGTCGTGTCTGGTTATGATTTTCGTAAGGCAATGATACGTGATGTGCAGGATGATGATTTTGCAAATCCAGCAATGCTTGTTGCCGATCATGGCGAAGAGTTGTGGGATGCGGTTGATGGTAGCGCTGGCAAATCACTGTCGCAGGTTTTTGAAGGCTGTGCCGAAGTTCCGCTAAATGTGGTTGGATCGGTGTATCCACGCTATCACAATGCTGCCGGCAAGGTGATTTCACTTGAGCAGGTCATCAATATGTGTCGTGAAACCGCAATGGGCGCAAAGCCCTATAAGTGGGAATCTCGCGACATGCTTGGTATTACTGCCTATATCCGGATGCAATCACGCGGATCACGCGTGAATGTGGCGGTTGATGGGCCGGCTGCTGCAGCTTTTGAACGTGGTAAAGAGCTTTACTATACACGTGTTGGCCAGCTTGATATGTCATGTGCGCATTGTCACGAAGATAATTATGGCAATTATATCCGTGCTGATATGCTGTCGCAGGGCAATATCAATGGTTTCCCGCTTTATCGCCTGAAATGGAATGGTGTTGGGTCAACCCATCGCCGGTTTAGAGGCTGTATGAAAAATATCCGTGCAACTCCGCTTCCATATGGTCATGAAGATTATGTGGCGCTTGAGTTATACACTGCTTGGCGAGGGAATGGTTTGAAGGTGGAGACACCTGCCTACCGTAACTAAAACCAGTAGAGACTTTAAAAAAAGGCCGAATATTTTACCCCATACTGCCATGCAGTATGGGGTATTTTATTTGAAATAATCAAAAAAACCTATATGATGACAGGCATATAGGGTATTTTCTATATATAATTAAACAGACTCTGATGATGAAGGCGGGGGGCGTTTCAGTGACAGTTAGTTTTGGTGCAGCATTATTGGCGGGATTGCTTAGCTTTCTGTCGCCTTGCGTTTTGCCGCTTGTGCCAGGCTATATCGGGTTCCTTGGCGGGCTTGGCAATCGGAGGAATGATGCGTCTGATCATGCAAAAACAATCGCTTCGCGACTTCAGCTTGTTATGGCCTCGATTCTTTTTGTTGCTGGGTTTTTAACTGTGTTTGTTGCGCTTGGCGCATCATCCAGCATGGCCGGCAGCTTTGTGGCGCGGCACATGAATTTTTTCCAAATTATTGGCGGTGGCGTCATCACTGTTCTGGGGCTGCACTTTCTTGGCGCTTTTAGCATTGGAGCGCTAAACCGCGATGTGCGGTTCATGCCATCGCCTAAACGTTTTGGCACAGTCGGCGCTTATGTTGTTGGCTTGGCCTTTGGTTTTGGCTGGACGCCATGTGTTGGACCAGTTCTGGCAACGATATTGATGCTCTCAGCAGGCTCTGGTGGTGAGAGTGATGGTGCAGGCTTATTGTTTGCCTACGGGCTTGGGATTGGGCTTCCTTTTATTCTAGTAGCTGTTTTTGCTGACTTGTTTATGGAGAAATTTAGGCTTTTCTCGGCGCAAATGCGCTATGTTAAATGGATACTTGGCGGGTTCTTGGTGGTTACCGGACTAGCCGTAATGACTGGCACATTATCTCAAGTAGGTTTTTGGCTACTGCGCAATGTATCATTTTTTCAAGGGGTAGGATGATGGCTGTGACAATACGTTTTTTAGTTTTATGTTTTTCTATCATTCTTGGATTTATCGGTCCAAGTCTCGCTGGTGATGAAAGGCCAACATTAGGCGATGATGGTCTCTATCATTATAACTGGTACCACCAGTCATTTTTTGAACTTGCCGATGATATTGATGAAGCTCTTGCAAATGGCAAAGTTTTGATGGTCAAATTTGACCAAAAAGGCTGCATTTATTGTGAAAAAGTTGCCACTGAAATATTGAGTGAACCAGCAATCAATAAATATGTGCGTGAAAACTTTTTAGTTGTTCAAATGGATATTTTTGGGTCTCGTGATGTGACAGATCTTGACGGGACTGTGTTACCTGAAAATGAGATGGCAGCTCGCTGGGGTGTTGTTTTTACCCCATCAATTTACTTTATAACCGAGAAAAAAGATGTCGGTAAGCTGACAGACGCGGCCGCTGCAGTGATGCCTGGAGCTTTCATGAAAGGAACTTTCATGGGGATGCTAGAATGGGTCAAAACTGGCGCATATAAAACAGAAACTCGTTTTCAAAAATATTTCAACGATAATTACCAACGAATACGTGAAGAAATGAAGGCGGCCCGCCCTGCCACCTAGTTTTGCTCGAAAACTCCGGTGTTTGATGTCAAAAGGTTTCGGTTTGATTAAGGAAGTGACAATGGATCAGGAAAAAACTAAGAACACATTATCGCGCCGCCAAGTTCTTGGCGGAACTGCTGCTGCACTCGGCAGCGTCACCGCTATTCCATTTGCCTCAGCAGCAGAATCAAACCCTGCAAATTTACCACCAAATGTGCCTGAATGGACACCCTATCTTGGCGCTGGTGTTGACGTTAATCCCTATGGCATGCCGTCCGAACATGAATCACATGTAATTCGTCGCAATGTTGAATGGCTGACCGCCAGTACCGAATCATCAATCAATTTTA
>JAFMNI010000182.1 GCA_017859295.1 Candidatus Puniceispirillum sp.
ATTGAAAATAACCAATATGGCATGGGAACCAAAGTGACGCGTGCGGCCGCTGGACGGGCGCTTGCCGATCGCGGCATGGCCTATGGTATCCCGGGCAAACAGGTTGATGGCATGGATGTTTTGGCGGTTCGCACTGCCGCGCTTGAAGCTTTGGCACATTGCCGTGATGGGAATGGGCCTTATATCCTGGAAATGAAAACCTATCGCTATCGCGGTCATTCAATGTCAGATCCGGCAAAATACCGCACCCGCGAAGAGGTTGATGCCATGCGCAAGCAGCATGATCCAATTGACCAGATTCGCGATCTTTTGAAAAACCAGCATGTTGACGATGCGCGGTTAAAGGAAATTGACTCAGCCGTTAAGGCAACCGTGACCAAAGCAACCGAATTTGCCCAAACCAGCCCTGAGCCAGATCCATCTGAGCTATTTACCGATATTCTGTTGCCGCTGACCGACAACAAACTTGTTGCAAAGGTGTAATCATGGCCATTGAAATTAAAATGCCAGCTTTGTCACCAACCATGGAAGAAGGCACGCTTGCAAAATGGCTTGTTGCTGATGGCGATGACGTGCGTTCGGGCGATGTGATTGCCGAAATCGAAACCGATAAGGCAACAATGGAAGTCGAAGCCATTGAAGATGGTAAAATCGGCCAGATTTTGGTGCCTGCCGGAACCCAGCATGTAAAGGTAAATGCGGTGATTGCCATGTTGCTGGAAGATGGCGAAAGCGCCAGTGACATGAAATTACCAACGCCTGATGCGCCTGCCGAACCGGTAGCAGCGCCTGTTGCCGATGATACGAACCCGTCTGCCGAAACAGCACCAATGGCGGAAACAGTGGCAACCCCGATGGCAGAAACCGAATGGTCAGGCAGTTCGACGTCGCTTACTGTTCGCGAGTCACTTCGTGATGCGATGGCCGAAGAAATGCGCCGCGATGAAAATGTCTTTATCATGGGTGAAGAAGTTGCCGAATATCAGGGTGCCTATAAGGTAACACAGGGGCTTCTTGACGAATTTGGCTCAAAACGGGTGATTGATACGCCAATTACCGAACAGGGCTTTGCCGGTCTTGGCGTTGGCGCGGCCTTTGGCGAATTGCGGCCGATTGTCGAGTTCATGACGTTCAATTTTGCCATGCAGGCGATCGATCAGATTATCAATTCAGCCGCTAAAACCCTGTATATGTCGGGTGGTCAAATGGGCTGTCCGATTGTGTTTCGGGGGCCAAATGGCGCGGCAAGCCGTGTGGCAGCGCAGCATTCGCAATGTTTTGCCAGCTGGTATGCGCATTGTCCGGGATTAAAGGTTGTTGCCCCTTATTCGGCCGCTGATGCCAAGGGCTTGTTAAAAGCCGCCATTCGTGACCCAAATCCGGTCATTTTCCTTGAGCATGAAGTCTTATATGGCCAAAGCTTTGACGTGCCTGATGATGATGATTGGATCGTGCCAATCGGCAAGGCCAATATTTTGCGAAGCGGAAGCGATGTCACCATCGTTGCCTTTTCGATCATGGTTGGCCGCGCACTTGAGGCGGCTGACCGTCTTGCCGAACAGGGCATTAGCGCCGAAGTCATTGATTTGCGGTCAATTCGCCCGCTTGACAGTGCAACCATTGTTGAATCGGTGAAAAAGACCTCGCGTCTGGTTACTTGTGAAGAGGGTTTTCCGTTTGCTGGTATTGGCGCTGAAATTGCCATGCAGGTTATGGAACAGGCCTTTGACTGGCTTGATGCGCCAATTACGCGTGTGACCGGCAAGGATGTTCCAATGCCGTATGCAGCAAATCTCGAAGCGTTGGCATTGCCGCAAATCGACGACATTGTTGCCGCGGCGCGCACCACTTGTGATGGGTTTAAGGGGTAGGGCTGATGGCGATTGAAATTAAAATGCCGGCCTTGTCACCAACCATGACAACCGGAACTCTGGCAAAATGGCTTGTTGGCGAGGGCGACCGCGTCAATTCGGGTGATGTGATTGCCGAAATCGAAACCGATAAGGCAACAATGGAAGTTGAGTCCGTCGATGATGGCGTTATGGCCAAAATTTTCGTTGATGCTGGTGCCGAAAACGTCGCTGTTGGCGCGGTGATCGCAGTTCTGGCAGAAGATGGTGAAACCGCAAGTGATGTTGCCAAAGCCGGCCTTCAGGAACCATCATCGCCAGTGCCTGTAACGTCAGTCGCAGCCGAAGCAAAAGAACGAGCCGAACCAGCACCAGTAACCGCCGCACCAGTAAAAGCAGTACCGGCCCCCCAAACCAAAAGCAGCGACAAGCCGCGAATATTTGCCAGCCCGCTGGCGCGCCGGATTGCGGCTGATCGGAATATTGCGCTTGAGGGCATTACCGGAAGCGGCCCCTATGGCCGGATTTTACGCCGTGATGTTGAATCTGCCGCCACCGCCCCAATCGCGCAGACAACCGCAGCATTAGCAGGGGCGACACCGGCAGGGGCGACCCAGCAAGGCGACAGCTATCTTGTTGCCAATAGCCAGATGCGCAAGGCCATTGCTAGCCGTCTTCAGGACTCAAAGCAGCAAGCGCCACATTTCTATCTGACCGTTGATTGTGTAATCGACAATTTGCTCGAAGCGCGCAAATCATTGAATGCCAAGGCAGCCGAAGGGATCAAAATCTCGGTCAATGACATGATTATCCGCGCCGCGGCGATGGCATTGATTGCTGTTCCTGAAGCCAATGCGTCATGGGAAGGCGAGAATACACGGCTGTTCCGCCATGCCGATATTGCGATGGCAGTGGCCATTGATGGCGGGTTAATCACGCCAATCGTTTGGGCCGCCGAACAAAAGGGGCTTGCCGCCCTATCGCAGGTGACCACCGATCTGGCTGCCCGCGCGCGTGATGGGAAATTAGCCGCCAACGAATATACCGGTGGCAGCTTTACAATTTCCAATCTTGGCATGTTTGGTGTTCGTGAATTTGCCGCGGTCATTAACCCGCCGCATGGTGGTATTCTAGCGGTTGGTGCCGGTGAACAGCGGCCGATTGTCATTGATGGCAATCTTGCCGTGGCAACAGTGATGAGCGTTACCCTTTCGGCCGATCATCGCGCTGTTGACGGGGCGGTTGGTGCTAGATGGCTTCAGGCCTTTAAGGGGTTTGTTGAAAATCCCGTTACCATGCTTTTGTAAGGC
>JAFMNI010000183.1 GCA_017859295.1 Candidatus Puniceispirillum sp.
TTGCGCGGCTCAGCGCGGCTGTATCAGCGCCGCGATCACCCGTTTGTTCAGCCGGTTCGGCCTCGACAAACAAATAGCCATCGTCGTCACGCAATGTATCAAGGCGCAAACGCAAACGCTCGCCGCCTTCGACAAGCACCTTTACCGCTCCATCAGGCAGTTTCAATAGCTGCATAATCGAGCCAACAGTACCGGTGGTGTAAAGACCATCTCCATCAGGATCTTCAATGCCAGCGTCAGTTTGAGTTGCAAGGATGATCTGCTTGTCTTCGGCCATGACAGCCTCGAGCGCCTTGATCGATTTTTCGCGGCCAACAAAAAGCGGCACGATCATATGCGGAAACACCACAATATCGCGAAGCGGCAGAACAGGAAGCGCAGTTACAGACGAAACAGTCATTGGAAACAACCCTTAACTAGACAAATAGGAGTGACGGCGCAATCCGCCGCCTGATTTTGATATGGGGCTTGTGCGAACAGCTTTCAACCGCCCAAACGCACAAACCAGCAGGATGATTATGCGCCCTGTTCTGCCTCTTGCGGCCGTTTGGCATGAACAACCAGTGGTGCGGCGCCATTATCGACGACGTCAGCATTGATCACCACCTCTTCGATATCACCCGTCGTTGGAATATCAAACATTGGCTCCATCAAGATATTTTCCATGATTGACCGAAGCCCCCGCGCGCCTGTTTTCCGCTCAATCGCCTTTTTGGCAACGGCTTTCAACGCGTCATCACGGAATTCAAGATTGACGTCATCCATCTCAAACAGCTTTTGATATTGCTTCAAAAGCGCATTTTTCGGCTCGGTCAAAATCTGAATCAACGCGTCTTCATCAAGGTCTTCAAGCGTCGCCACAACTGGCAAACGGCCAACAAATTCAGGGATCAGACCAAATTTGATCAAATCTTCGGGCTCAAGTTCGGCAAGAAGTTCACCAATTTTGCGGTCATCTGGATCGCGGACATCAGCCCCAAAACCAATGCCAGCACCGGTATGGCGACCGGCGATCAGCTTGTCGAGACCGGCAAAGGCTCCGCCACAAATGAACAGAATATTGGTGGTATCAACCTGCAAAAATTCTTGCTGGGGATGCTTGCGCCCCCCTTGCGGTGGCACGGATGCAACGGTGCCTTCCATGATCTTCAGCAAAGCCTGCTGCACGCCCTCGCCCGATACATCGCGGGTGATTGACGGATTATCAGATTTGCGGGAAATCTTATCGACCTCATCGATATAGACAATGCCGCGTTGTGCGCGCTCAACGTTATAATCAGCGGCCTGCAGCAATTTCAGGATAATGTTTTCAACATCTTCACCAACATAGCCAGCCTCGGTCAATGTGGTGGCATCGGCCATGGTGAACGGCACATCAAGCATCCGCGCCAGCGTTTGCGCCAGCAATGTTTTGCCACAACCGGTAGGACCGACAAGAAGAATGTTCGATTTGGAAATTTCCACATCACCGGTGCGGCCAGCATTTGCCAGACGCTTGTAATGATTATGGACGGCAACCGACAAAACGCGTTTTGCCCGTGCCTGACCGATTACATATTCATCAAGCACCTGCTTGATATCGGCCGGTGTTGGCACACCGTCATGGCTTTTTGATAGCTGCGTTTTATGCTCTTCACGGATGATGTCCATGCAAAGTTCAACACATTCATCGCAGATAAAGACAGTTGGCCCTGCAATGAGCTTGCGCACCTCATGCTGGCTCTTTCCACAAAAAGAGCAGAACAAAGTTCCCTTATCAGCATCATCTTTTTTTGCCATTTTACGGCTCCTGCGCTTGATCATATGGGCGGCTTTGATGCCGTCCGGTCGGTATATTGCAGCCCCAGTTTAGAGCGCGTCCATAGTTACTTACAAACAAAATCTGTGCCAAAGTCAAAATCGACAGATCCGGTATCTGGCAAAAGCGTGGCTTTAGCCTTCAGTCTTTGGGACCGGGCGCTTTTCAACCACCTCGTCAATCAGACCGAAATCTTTTGCATCTTCGGCTGTCATGAAGGTGTCACGATCCATGATTTTTTCGATTTGTTTGATTGTTTTGCCGGAATGTTTCTCGTAAATGCCGTTCAAACGCTGGCGTAAATCGAGAATTTCCTTGGCATGAATTTCGATATCGGTTGCTTGGCCTTGAAACCCGCCAGATGGCTGGTGAGTCATGATGCGGGCATTTGGCAGGCTGAAACGCTTGCCAGCGGCGCCTGCGGTCAGCAAAAGCGAGCCCATTGAGGCGGCTTGTCCCATACAAACGGTCGAAACATCGGGGCGGATATATTCCATCGTGTCATAAATCGCCAAACCAGACGTCACAATTCCGCCAGGTGAATTGATATACATTGAGATGTCTTTGGTCGGGTTTTCGGATTCCAAAAACAGCAATTGCGAACAAACAAGTGACGCAACACCGTCATCAATCGGCCCATTCAGGAAAATGATACGTTCTTTCAGCAGCCGCGAAAAAATATCATAGGCGCGTTCGCCGCGATTGGTTTGCTCGACCACCATCGGCACCAGATTTGCCTGAATTGGATCTTGAATCCGGTCTTGCACGCTAAAAGGAAAATTTCCGATATTTTGGCTCATTCACTGTCTCCTGGGACATCTCGCAAGACCGCAATGTGCAGCCCGTTTCATTCTAAATCACGCATCGACCAAAACAGCAGCGTTAAGCCTGCAATCAGACTCGTACCATAACCGGCAATCCGCGTCAGTACTATATGGGCATTGGCAAAAACGGTTCAAGCAAAAGATCAAGAAACCTTGCCGGTTTTCCCGGATTTTCCAAAAAACCAGCACGAACACCGACCCATCGAAGGAAACGGAGCCTAGCCAAGCCACATAAGCCCACCCGCCCGATCAACGCCGCCTTCAAGAAAACTCTGCCGCAAAAATATGGCCAGCATGATATGGCCAGCATGATATGGCCAACATGATATGGGCAACAAAAAGGGCCGCCAAATCTGGCAGCCCTTCTAGTTTCGGTAGCAGGCAGGCTGGATATTAAGCCTGCCCATTTCGCCTATTTATCAGCCGGTTTGGCTGTTTATTTCTTGACGGCTTATTTCTTGGCGGCTTATTTCTTGGCAGCTGGCTTTTTCGCAGCGGCTTTCTTAGCAGCTGGCTTTTTCGCCGCAGCTT
>JAFMNI010000031.1:0-3621 GCA_017859295.1 Candidatus Puniceispirillum sp.
ATCAAGCTGCGAAACAGATCGCCAGCGCGTACTTCTTCGGCCTTGGCCAGCGGCCAAACAGCAAACAGAAAAGCGGTGCCAAGCCCGAAACCGGCAGCAATGATCAATGGCACCGGATAGATTGTCATTTCAAGCGGAACAGTGACATAGCCAGACAGGATGTGAATGGCAAAAAGCGGGGCAATCGCCGCAACGATCAACCCTGCCGCAACCCCGCAAGTGGCAACCACAAATATTTGCAAAAGATAGATTCGGAAAATCAAAATTGATGGTGCGCCAAGACATTTCAGCGTGGCGATCACCGGCATCCGGCTTGCCAGCCATGCGCGAACAGCACCAGCAACCCCAAGCCCGCCAATAAGAAGCGCGGTCAGGCCAACAAGCACCAGAAAAATTTCTGCCTGATTGACAAAACGGTCAAATCCGGGGGCGGCGCTGGCAACTTCGCGCACCCTTGCATGGGTTGGCGCGGTAAGCCAGTTTAATTTGGTCATCGCCGCATCGCGGTCTTGGGAATTATTAAGCAAAAGCCGATAACGATAGGTGATAAATGACCCCGGTTGCTGAAGGCCAGTGGCGGCCAAAGTCGCATCCGAGATCAGCACGCGCGGGCCAAAACTAACAAAGCTGATTGACCGGTCAGGCTCGCTGGTCAGCGCCGCGCGCACCTCGACATCAAGATTGCCAAGACGGGCGCGATCACCCGGTTTCAAGCCAAGACTGCGAAGCAAAGCGTCATCGGCGACAATTCCTGTCTGATCAAGCGCATCAGCAAGCGGCATTGACGGCGCCGTTGCGGCAGTGCCGACAAGTGGCCATTTGCTGTCAACGGCTTTTAATTCAACCAGCTTTCGCCGGTCGCTTGCCTGCAGCATGGCACGCATCTGAACCACTTTTGACACTGTGCCAAAACGGCTGGCGGCCTCGATAATTTCGGGGTTTGGCGCGGTATGAAGACTGCTGATTTCAATATCGCCACCAAGCAGAATACGCGCATTGTCACTAATCCCGCTTCGCATTGATTCAGCAACCGAACCAACGGTGCCAATCGCGGCAACGCCAAGAAGCAAGGCTCCTAGAAAGACCCGAAACCGGCCAAGGCTGCCGCGCATTTCGCGTTTTGCAAGCTGCCAAGCAAAGCCCCATCCGTCACGGCTTGCGGTAATCGGGCTTATGTCATCGCGGTGAGCGGGGCGCGTATTTTTATCGGTCTTGTTCACTGTTTGGTGTCTCCGGCAATCAAGCCATCTTCGATTTCAAGAACGCGCGAACAGCGGGCGGCAAGCGATGCATCATGCGTGACAAGCACCAGCGCGGCACCAGCCTCTTGCGCACTTTTGAACAGAATATTGACGACTTTTTCGCCAGTGGCACTGTCAAGATTTCCGGTTGGCTCATCGGCCAAAAGAATGCGGGGTTTGGGGGCAATGGCGCGGGCAATCGCAACGCGCTGTTGTTCGCCGCCCGACATTTGATCGGGAAGATGCGTCAAGCGGTGCCCCAATCCAACCGACCGAAGCGCCGCCGCCGCACTTGTTTCAGCATCGGCACGGCCAGCCAGCTCAAGCGGGATTGACACATTTTGCAAGGCGGTGAGTGACGGGATCAGGCGAAACGCCTGAAATACAATGCCAACCATGTCGCGGCGCAAAGCGGCAAGCGGGTCTTCTTGCATATTGGTGATATCGGTTCCGGCCAATGCAATGCGCCCCTTGGTCAGGGTTTCAAGACCGGCCATCACCATCAACAGGCTTGTTTTGCCAGCACCGCTAGGCCCCAAAACGCCAACGGTTTCACCAGCGCCAATATGCAAATTGATGCCTTTTAGAATTTTGACTTTTGTCGCCGCCGTGCCAAGGGTCAGATGCGCAGCGTTAAGATCAATAACGGCTGGGTCAATTGTGGCTGGCTCATTTGCCGCTTTGGATGATGATGCCATGAAACTAGTCCAATCCCTGATCGTGGTGCCCGCAATATGGGCTGGTGGGTCATTGATAATCTGCCCGCTCTGGAAAAACCGGCTTGTATCTCCTACATGCAGATAAGGCTTGTTACCAAATTGTGGCGCGACAGTGCCGTAGGCGGTTACAATCCTTGGGAAAACATATGGGTTGGCATGATGCCGAGATCAAGGGAAATACGATGATGATAGCTGAATTTTTCTGCCGCCTTTTGGGGCTATTTGGCCGCTGTCGCCATTTTGTTAAACCGTTGGCATTGGCCAGCATGATGGCACTGATGCCGGTATCGTCAGCCATGGCCTCGGATCAGCCAGTTTTGATGGTTCTTGGTGACTCGCTTGTCGCCGGTCACGGTTTGCCGCAGGGCGAGGCCTTTCCCGATGTTCTTGGCCGGTTGTTGAAAAAAGATGGTGTTGATGTCGAGATCGTCAATGCAGGGGTTTCGGGTGATACCACCGCTGGCGGGTTGGCGCGTCTTGAGTGGTCTCTTGCCGCCAAACCTGATGCCGCGATCATCGTCCTTGGGGGGAATGATCTGCTTCGCGGCCTTGAGCCAGCGGCAAGCTATCGCAATCTTGAAGGCATCATCGACCAGCTTGCGGCAAATGATGTTGAGGTGCTTCTTGCTGGCATGCAGGCGCCGCGCAATCTGGGTGCCGATTATGCAAATGAATTTGATGCGATCTACGACCGGCTGGCAAAGCGTCACAAGATTTTGTTTTATCCCTTTTTTCTGGACGGTGTGGCCCTGCAACCAGCGATGAACCAGCCTGATGGAATGCATCCAAACGAGCAAGGGGTGGCGCATATTGCGACAAAGATTTTGCCGCTGGTGAAAACCTTGCTATCGAAAACCGGTAAACCATAGTTATGGTGCGGTTATAGCGTCCGCGCCGTTACATTTCCGGCCGTTGCGTTTTCGATTGGCGCATTTTGGAAAGTCTTTGCATCACGGCGCGAGGTATCCTAAAACAATCTGTGTCGCCGCATGCGGGTTTGGTGTCGGTTTCATATTGATGCCATAAACCGATGACACATTGCTAAAGACACGCCCCAATGGGGCCATTATTGTGTCAGTGAGACCAGATAAGCGAATAAAGGAAGAGTGAATAAATGTTCAGACTCAGCAGAATGATGGGTGTTTTCACATTGGTGATCGCGACCAGTTTTGCAGCAGCGCCTGCCTTTGCCGAACCGGTACAGATGCTCATCGAAAAGGACTGGGGTGCCTATCGCTATGATAATGATGGCAGCCGTATTTGTTTTGTCAGCAGCGTGCCAACAACAAGCAAAGGCAAATATGATCCAGATAACCGTGGCGATATCAGGGTTTTTGTTTCGCATGGCCCGGGCAAGGCTGAACGTGATGTTGTTCAGGTGATTGCCGGCTATCGCTATAAGGCGCAGTCGGATGTAACTCTGTCGATTGACGGTAAAAGCTTTAAATTATTTACCCTTGAAGACCGTGCCTATGCCGAAAGCGAAGAAGATGACCGGCGAATTATCGTGCAGATGAAACGCGGTAACAAAATGACCGTCATCGGCACCTCTAGCCGTGGCACAAAAACCACCGATACCTATTCATTGGCAGGCTTTACCAAGACCAAAGCCGTTATTGACAAGACCTGCAAATGACCGTTGCTCCCGAGCTAGCTGCGGC
>JAFMNI010000031.1:3691-14899 GCA_017859295.1 Candidatus Puniceispirillum sp.
GATCTTGAGGCGGAGATGGTGGCGCTTGGTTTGCCGAAATTTCGTGCGCGGCAGGTTTGGCGTTGGGTTTGGCGTCATGGCCTCAGCAGCTTTGACGAAATGAGCGATCTTGGTAAACCGGTTCGCGAATTGCTGGCAGCGCATTTTTCGGCCGACCGGCCAGCGGTTTCGCGGCGGTTACAGTCGGTTGATGGCACGATCAAATGGCTGATCCGTTTTGCCGATGGCAATGAGGCCGAATGTGTTTATATCCCTGATAAGACGCGTGGCACCTTATGTATATCATCGCAGGTTGGCTGTACCCTGACCTGTAGTTTTTGTCACACGGGAACACAAAAACTGGTTCGCAATCTAACCATTGCCGAAATTTGCGGTCAGGTTTTGCTGGCGATGGATGAATTGAATGACTGGCCATCAGGCAAGCCGGAACGCCGCCTTACCAATATCGTTTTGATGGGCATGGGCGAGCCTTTGTTCAATTATGAAAATGTTGCCACGGCGATGCGTATCATCATGAGCGGCGAAGGTGTGGCGATTTCAAAACGCCGCATTACCTTGTCAACGTCGGGTGTTGTTCCCGAAATCAAACGTTGCGGCGAAGAGTTAGGGGTTAATCTGGCAATTTCGCTTCATGCAACGCGTGACGAGCTTCGTGATGAGCTGGTGCCAATCAACCGGAAATACCCGCTTGCTGAATTGATTGATGCGTGCCGTAATTATCCTGGCCTATCCAATGCACGGCGAATTACATGGGAATATGTGATGCTTGACGGGGTGAATGACAGTGATGAGGACTGCCGCGCTTTATTAGCGCTGATCAAGGGCATACCGTCAAAGCTGAACTTGATCCCGTTTAACCCATGGCCCGGCAGCCCCTATATCTGCTCGTCAGATGAACGGATCGAATCTTTTGCCAAACGCGTGTTGAATGCCGGCTATGCATCACCGGTTCGTACGCCGCGCGGCCGTGATATTCTGGCGGCCTGTGGGCAGTTAAAATCTGAATCACAGCGGGCACGGCGGCAGAAAACCGGAATTGCTGGCTAGCGGGCGCGGCTTGGCAAAAGCCATCTATTCAATACGAAAATTCCAAGTCTGCGCTTGAATCATTTGATTTTAATCCTTACATTTACATCACAATCATCGCCAATTTTTGGCAATGTCATTTTGGGAGTTACAAAATGCAGGATAATCGTTTTATGAATACCGCCGCAGCGACCGCCGCGCAGACCGATGTTGGGCTGCGGGCTTATATGCTTGGCGTGTATAACCACATGACCACAGCTCTTTTGCTGACAGGCTTTTTTGCCTTTGCAACAAAATGGGCCGTGCTGAATGTCGCTGGTCTTGGCCAGCTTCTATACGGCACACCATTGAAATGGGTCATTATGCTCGCACCGCTTGGCATGGTGATCTGGCTATCAGCGCGGATTAACCGCATGTCAGCCACCAAGGCGCGGAACCTGTTCTATATCTATGGTGCCATTATGGGCTTGTCGCTTGCGTCAATCCTGTTTGTCTATACCGGTGCCAGTGTCGCGCGGGCCTTCTTTATCACTGCAGGTGCCTTTGCCGGTCTTAGCCTATACGGCTATACCACCAAGCGCAGCCTGTCGGCGATGGGATCATTCATGATTATTGGCCTGTTCGGTCTGATCATTGCGTCAATCGTGAATATCTTTATGGCATCAACCCAGATGGAATTTGTGATTTCGGTTGGTGGTGTGTTGATTTTTGCTGGTTTGACCGCTTGGGATACACAGCGCATCAAGTCCATGTATATGGCTGGTGACAGCCGTGAAGTGGCAGCGAAGAAATCAATTTTTGGGGCGTTAACGCTTTATCTTGATTTCATCAATATGTTCCTGTTCATCCTGCGTCTTTTCGGAAACCGCGAATAGTCGCAATGTCGCCGCATTAGGAAATGATTGAAACGCCCGTACCGCTGTGGTGCGGGCGTTTTGTTTTTGCTAATATATAACTCTGTTAAGAGCCGGTATTTGCCGGCTTGAATTCCGTCCTCACATCTAGCCGAGTGCCGCATTATGTCTCATTTATCTGCCATGCTTGAATCGATTGCCAGCAAGGAGCCAGCCAAGGCGGCTGCTTGTGAGGCAATTGCTGGACTGGCAGCCGCAGCCGCATCAATTGCGGCGGTGATCCGCCAGCCCGATGCTGGTGCGGCGCTTGGTGCCATTCGCGGCAGTGCCAATGCCGATGGTGATGACCAAAAGGCGCTTGATGTTCTGGCAGATGAAATGATCGAAGCTGCTTTGGCAGATGTGCCAGCGGTGGCTGCCTATCTTTCCGAAGAACAGGATGACGCGGTTCAGCTTCATGATCATGGGACGGTGATCGTTGCCAGCGATCCTTTGGATGGGTCGTCAAATATTGATACGAATGTTTCGGTGGGAACAATCTTTTCGATTTTACCAGCCGCAGGTGGCGTCTTGCAGCCCGGCCGCAATCAGCTTGCTGCCGGATTTTTTGTTTATGGGCCGCAAACAACTTTGCTTGTTAGTTTCGGCAAAGCGGTTGCCGCTTTCCAGCTTGGTGACGATGGTGTGTTTCACGATATGGGATGGGCGGTCACAATCCCGTCTGATACGCGTGAATTTGCAATCAATGCGTCAAATATGCGGCATTGGCAGCCTGATGTTGCAGGTTATATCGCTGATTGCCTTGGCGGTGAGGCTGGCCCACGAAAAATTAATTTCAACATGCGCTGGATTGGCTCGCTTGTTGCCGATGCATGGCGCATCTTTCGGCGTGGCGGCATTTTTCTTTACCCAGCTGATGCGCGTTTGGGCTATGAGGCTGGACGGCTTCGGCTGGTTTATGAAGCCAATCCGGTGGCGTTTTTGGTTGAGGCCGCTGGTGGCAAGGCCATTGACGGTGATGGCAATATTCTTGATTTGGTGCCGCAAACGCTTCATGCCCGCGTGCCATTTATTTTTGGCTCTGCTAATGAAGTTGACGCATTTACCCGCTATAGGTCATAAATAGACCCTGAATTTTGCTTTGACATAGGATGATTGCATGCTGATTTCCCTTCGCCAACTTCTTGATGACGCTGCCGAGCATGGCTATGGCGTTCCGGCCTTTAACATTAACAATATGGAACAGGGCTTGGCCATTTTGAAGGCGGCTGATCGTGTCGATGCGCCGGTGATTATTCAGGCCAGTCGTGGGGCGCGTAATTATGCTGGCGATGTCATGTTGCAGGCGATGGTCAAGGCCTTGGCCGAAATGTATCCGCATATTCCGGTCTGTATGCATCAAGATCATGGCAATAACGAAGCCACCTGCATGACAGCCATTCAATATGGATTTACCTCGGTGATGATGGATGGCTCACTTGAGGCCGATGCGTCAACACCGGCGTCTTATGACTATAATCTGGATATCACCCGCCGCGTAACCGAAATGGCGCATCATGCTGGTGTGTCGGTTGAGGGCGAGCTTGGCGTTCTTGGTTCATTGGAAACTGGCGAGGGTGAGCAGGAAGATGGGCATGGCGCAACCGGAAAATTATCCGAAGATCAATTGCTAACCGATCCTGATCAGGCGGTTGAATTTGTCAAAGACACCAAAGTTGATGCGCTTGCCATTGCCATGGGAACAAGCCATGGCGCCTATAAATTCACCCGCAAGCCCGATGGTGAAATTCTGGCGATGAATGTGGTTGAAGAAATCAATCGCCGCCTGCCGAATATCCATCTTGTTATGCATGGATCATCAAGCGTGCCGCAGGAATTGCAAGATGTGTTCAATGCGCATGGTGGGGAAATGCCACAAACATGGGGCGTGCCGCTTGAAGAGATCGAGCGCGGCATCAAATATGGCGTTCGCAAGGTGAATATTGATACTGATTGCCGTCTTGCCATGCTTGGTGTCATTCGCAAGATTGCCAATGAAAATAAGGCCGAATTTGACCCGCGGAAATTCCTCAAGCCAGCAATGGATGCGATGGAAAGCCTGTGCGCGGACCGGTTTGAAAGGTTTGGCACAGCTGGCAATGCGGCGCGGATCAGGCCGTTATCCCTATCGGCAATGGCATCACGCTATGCTAGCGGTGATCTCGACCCGTCAATCGGCTAGGGCTTATCCGCCAGCCGCCAGAATGGCGGCAAGGCCGGTTTCATAATCAGGATAGAGAAGATCAATCCCTAATTCGGGTTTGATAATGCGCGACCCAACGCGCCGCCGCGACACATAAAAGCTTTGTGCCATCGGTGATAGATTCGCATCTTCCAGCTTTTGCGGCGTGGGTGGTTCCATGCCAATCAAGCCTGCAGCATGGCGAACAACATCGCCTTGAGGTGCTGGTTTATGATCGGCCAGATTAATGATCCGGCCCGATCGCGGCTTGGCCATGGCGGCAATGATAATCCGGCAGATATCGTCAACATGAATGCGGTTAAAGACCTGTCCTTCGCGTTCAATGATGCGCGCCGTGCCATCGCGAAGCGCATCAAAGGGGCTTCGCCCAACGCCATAGATTCCGGCGGCACGGAAAATTTCCGTTCCAAAAGCCTCTTGCCATCGGGCTTCGGCAACAACACGCGCTTTGCCACGCGCGGTCGCTGGGGCAACTTCGGTGTTCTCATAGCAGATATCATGCGGCATATCGGGATAGACCGATGTTGCCGATACATAACCGCTCCAGCCAGAAAAATTGGCAAGGTCGTCACCATGTGCATCAAGCACTGGATCCGAGCCACCGATGGCGGTAATCGTGCTGATAATCGCATCAATATCGGCAAAGGCGGCGGCTGGATCGGCAAGCGGTTGGCCTGCTTGAAACGGCAGGATTTGCCAGCCTTGATCGGCCTTATTGGCAAGCTTGGATGGTGTGCGGGTGGTGCCGCGAATCTGCCAGTCCTGATCGGCAAGCGCTTGTGCTAATGGCACGCCAACATAGCCAAGACCAAAAATAAAAACCGTTTTCATATCATCGCCTTTTGATCGATCAACTATGACGCTGGATCGGGCATCGCGCCAACCAAAAGCCCGGGATCAATGCGCCGCCCCTGCCAATCAATCCGCCAGTCAAGATGTGGGCCGGTGGCGCGTCCGGTGGCACCAATCGTGCCAATCAAACCGCCACGTTCAACCATCATGCCTGTTTCCACATCGACCCGATCAAGATGTAAGAAGCTTGAATTTACGCCAAGCCCATGGGCAATCACCACCGTCCAGCCGGAAAAATATAAATCTTTTACCAATGTCACAAGCCCGCTTGCCGGTGCGTAAACAGGCGTGCCGGTCGGGGCGGCAATATCAATGCCATAATGCGGCTGGCGCGGCTGGCCGTTTAAAATGCGCTGGCTGCCATAGATGCCTGAAATCCGACCAAGGGCTGGCCAATCAAACCCGCGCCAGAAATCGCCAAGCGGCGCTTGGCGCTGGCGGGCGGCGCGAACCGCGTCACCATCTGATTTGATCCGCGCCAGAACGGTGGCTGGCGGCGTGACCATTGTTGATTTCAACCCATCAATGCGCTGGATGTTATAGTCGCGTTGGCGCGGTGCCAAAAGGCTGGTTTTGACGTCTCCATCTGGCGCGATGATGCGAAGCGAAGCTGGCGCGTCGGAATCGCGGTGAAACCCAATCACGAAAACGCCATTTTCACCAATTTCAACTGCGTTATCATCAAGCATGATCTGATTGGCCGGATCGGTACGGGCAATAATAAGCCCGCCTTCAACCGCCTTTCCAGACAGGATTTCGGCACCATCAATATCTAGTGCCTTTGCCGGGGCAGCAAGCGCCGTCAGCAAAACCAAGACCGCGACAAGCCGGATGCGGTAAAAACACAGATAAGTGGCGATGGGGCTATGAAGTTTCATGGGCAAAGGCTAACATGATGTTGTGTAAATGACACTTGAAAACACAAGCTGTTGGGTGTTATCCCCTTCACATAGCCTGCCTTGATAAAGCCGAACGCCAAAGATGAAAGAGTAGCCAGAAAATGACCGATCATGCCAGCGCAACAGCCGACGCCGCCCTTCATGAACATGTTGTTATCATCGGGGCAGGTGCCGCCGGTTTGACCGCCGGCATTTACACTGCCCGCGCCAATCTGTCGCCGGTTATCCTTGCCGGATTGCAACCGGGTGGGCAGATGACAATTACCACCGATGTTGAAAATTACCCGGGCTTTGCCGAGGTGATTCAAGGGCCGTGGCTTATGACCGAAATGCAGTCACAGGCCGAAAATGTTGGCGCGCGTGTCATGTATGATTTGGTGACTGATCTTGATACATCGGCGCGGCCGTTCCGCATGAAACTGGATTCGGGAAAAGTAATGACCGCTGATGTGGTGATTCTTGCCACTGGTGCGCAGGCACGCTGGCTTGGCCTTGAGTCTGAATCAGCCTTTAATGGCCGCGGCGTTTCAGCCTGTGCCACTTGCGATGGGTTTTTCTATAAGGACCGTGATGTTGCCGTTATTGGCGGCGGCAACACCGCGGTTGAAGAAGCCTTATATCTTGCCAATATTTGCCGGTCGGTAACGCTGGTTCACCGGCGTGATTCGCTTCGGGCTGAACAGATCATGCAGGATCGGCTGTTGAAAAAGGATAATATCACCGTTGAATGGAACCGTGCCGTTGCCGAAGTTCTTGGCGATGAAACTGGCGTTACCGGATTGCGTTTATCTTCGACCGGCAATGATGATGACAAGGTGATTTCGGTTCATGGCATGTTTGTCGCGATTGGCCATGATCCGGCAACCAAGGCCTTTGCTGATGCGGTCGCACTGGATGATGAAGGCTATATCATTGCCGAGGCAGGCGGCACACGAACCTCGGTTGATGGGGTGTTTGCTGCGGGCGATTGTGTTGATAAAATCTATCGCCAAGCGGTGACGGCCGCTGGCATGGGCTGTATGGCCGCGCTTGATGCCGAACGCTGGCTTGGTGAGCAGGAATAGGCTTGCCGTTTCATCACGGCGGCTTGGTAATGATCTTGGCTTGGCAATGATCACGGTTGGGCAATGATCTTCGCGCGGCAATAAATTTGCCGAAACAATAAGAGCCGGTCAGGCGTGATGGCCTAGGCTGGCACGGCGGCGGGTTTTGGTTCGCGGATCGCCCAATTCACCGCAAAGGCAAAAAAGCCAGCCGCAGCATTCAGCCACCACATGGCTTCGTAATTGCCAAAAACATCATACCAGATACCGCCAAGCCATGCGCCGGCAAATGACCCGATCTGATGCGATAAAAACACCAAACCATAGAGCATGCTTAAATGCCGTGGCCCAAAAAAGGCAAGGATCAATCCGCTTGTCAGCGGAATGGTGCCAAGCCATAACAGCCCCATTGCCGCCCCAAAAAACAGCGCCAGTGCCGGACTTGCTGGCAGGCTGATAAAACCAGCAATGATCAGCCCGCGCAAAAGATAGACAATCGCCAGGGTTTTCTTCTTTGACACGATGCCGCCAAGCCAGCCGCACATAAACGCGCCAACGATATTAAACAGCCCGATCAGCGCAAGTGACCAGCTTGCGATTTCCGCGCTCAAGCCAGCATCTTGAAGATAGGTCGGAAGATGGGTTGTGATAAAGACCAGCTGCAAACCACATACAAAAAAGCCGATTGTCAGCAGGATATAATCACGGCTGCTGGTGGCTTGACGAAGCGCGCTTCCGGCACTTTGGGTGATCCCTTCGAGCGGGCGCGCACCGCCAGCCGGCACCCGCATGCCAAGCGTCACCGCCACCATTGAGGCAACAATTGCCGATAAAATCACAATGGCGAATTGCCAGCCATGTTCGTTCATCATGATTTGCGCAACCGGCACCAGCGCGAATTGGCCAAAAGATCCAAAGCTGGTGACAAGCCCCATTGCCAATGAGCGTTTTTCTGGCGGTGCGGCGCGCGCAACCGCGCCAACGGCAATTGAAATGCCAGCACTGCCAAGCCCCATGCCAATCAGAATCTGTCCGAAAAAGATGCCGGATTCGGTCACGACAAAGGCCATTGATAAAAGCCCTACCGCATAGATCAAAACGCCAAAAGCCGCCACTCGCCATGCGCCAAACCGGTCGGCCGCCGCGCCAAAAAAGGGTGATGAAAGCCCCCAGATCAGATTTTGCACGGCAATGGCTAATGAAAAAATCTGGACGCCGCCATCAAGCGCGGTTGAAATCGGCACAAGAAACAGGCCAAAAACCTGTCTGACACCAAAGGTTACCGACACCAAGGCGGCGGCGGATAACATGATCATGACCCAGCGAAATTGCGGTGTTGTTGATGACATGGATGGCATTTCCCATAGCGTGCAAAAAGGCTTGATACGCATATTTGGAATCAAACCAGTAAGCCAAGCGGGATAGCGCTATGCCAACAATAATTCCGATTGCGACTTCAAAAACCTACACGCGATGATTTTGTTTCTCAAGTTAATCATCGAGAAGCCGAACGGCCTGAACCTGCGGTCCGCGGCCTGAATCATCAATGCGGATCAGCAGTTTTTGTCCCTGCATCAACGAGTGAAATCCGCAATCATTCAAAACCCGCGAATGAACGAAAACATCTTCGCTTAAATCTTCGGCGGTCACAAAACCATAGCCACGAATGTCGTTAAAGAATTTGACCACGGCGCGCATCTCGCCCTCGTCAGGCTCGGATGCGGTGGGTGGTGCTGGATTGGCGGGTCGTTCAATGGTCAATAAATCTTGAATGACCTGACCATGTTCGTTGGTGGCAAGGGAAACTGAAACCTGATCACCGGTTAACAAGCGAATAAGGCCAAACCTGTCTAAGGTCGAACGGTGGAGAAAAACTTCGGCACTATCAATTTTGACAAAGCCATATCCCTTGCGCTCATTATACCAGATGACTTCGCCATTTTTGGCTTCATTTTCTGTCACGTTAAACCTCTCAACCACGGCTGAACAGTCTGTTTTCAAATGATTAAAACAACAGAGCAGCTTGGTGAGGGTTAACAAATACCGCCAAGGGAAAAACTATTTACGATATTCAAGATTGCGTGATTTATTGTCGGCCAGTCAGGGGGTTAGCGTCAAAACACCGCTTAGAAAACGCTATTTAAGATTGTTTTGTTTTCAGCGATGGTTTCGGCAATTGCATGACGCCATTCGTCAAGTGATCCTGCGGCGTCGGCGTTTTTTGGAAATATGAGGCCGCGGGTGCTGTTGATCAGCCCGCCTTCCCAGCCATGCTTGCCGCGTTTAAGCCCGCTTGTGGCTTTTTTCGCGCCAGCGCCTTGTGCGCCAAATCCGGGAATAAGAAATGGGGCATCGACAAGTGCTGTGCGAAGCGCTTGGGCCTCTTCGGGCCATGTCGCCCCAGCAACGATGCCAAGTGATGATATGCCCAATTTGCCCTTGCGCGCAGTGGCAAGTGGTGCCAGCAAGGCGGCGAGATGCTGGTAAAGCGGTTGCCCATCAACCATTTGATCTTGAAGATCGCCAGCGCCCGGATTGCTTGTCCGGTTCAAGATGAAAAGGCCGCTTCCGGTTGCGTCGGCACGATCAAGAAAAGGCGCAAGCGTGTCGATACCAAGCCATGGATTCACCGTCAACGCATCACTTGGAAATGGCGCGTCATGCCCAATCCAGCCAGCGGCATAGGCGGTTGACGTGCTGCCGATATCGCCGCGTTTGGCATCCATGATGACAAGCAGGCCAGCATCAATGGCGGCGCGGCCAAGATTTTGCAAAATCTGCATGCCAGCAGGGCCTTGCTGTTCGAAAAACGCAGCTTGCGGCTTGATTGCGGCAACATTGCCAATGGCCTGTTCAAGGCATGCCATGGAAAAATCATCAATGGCACGAATGGCGGCATCACTGGCGGCACCGTCTTGCGCATCGCCGAAAATAGCCGGAATCATGCTGATATGCGGGTCGATTCCCATGCAAAGCGGGGTGGCTGTGCGGCGGTTTGCCTCGGTTAGACGGTCACCAAAATGGGTCATCAGATCACGCTCCGGTTTGGTTAGGGCTGGATAATGCTGTGGCTAGCGAAGGCCAAGCGCATCACGATATGTGTCCAAAAGCGCATCCTGCTCGCTTAGAAGATCGCGATCCATAGCCCGCAATCGCACAACTTGGCGCATGATTTTTGGTTCAAATCCGGTGGCTTTGGCTTCGGCATAGACATCCTTGATATCAGCCATCAGGGCGCGCTTTTCTTCTTCGAGACGTTCGATACGCTCAATATATTGGCTTAGCTGCTCGGCGCCTGCGCCAGCTCCGGGAATAACGGTCATGCGATTATCCTAATCGTCGTGGTTATGGGTTTTTAAATATTGCGCCTTTTGTTCGGGCGTTGCCTCGGTTTGGTATTGCGCTTTCCAATCGGCATAGTCCATGCCGTAAATAAGTTTGCGGGCTTCACTGTCGGTCATTTCAATGCCTGATGTTTCCGCAGCTTGGCGATACCAGCGCGACATGCAATTCCGGCAAAATCCGGAAAGATTCATCATATCAATATTTTGAACATCGGTACGTTCTTGCAAATGGGCAACAAGGCGCCGGAATGCGGCGGCTTCAAGCTCGGTTGTTGTGGCTTTGTCCATAATGGTTCCGCTTGTCTGTTGTGGCGTTAAATTAATATCAAACCGGCCGTTACTCTAGCCCATTGCCACTAGCTGGCGCAACCTAATTGCCCATAAAGAAAGCGCTATTTCTGCCACTGATGGGCGATTACTGCCAGATTGGTTGATCTTGCCGGAAATCAGGTAATCGATGGTTCCGTTAAAAATTTTGGTATGGCTAAAAATTTTGGTTTTCTTTATATTTTCATCAAATCAAAGTCAGTATACGGCCAAAGCCGAGACAGGATTGTAACATGCCCCGCAAGGCCATTGCCGAAAGCGCTGCAAAATTTGACCGGATCAGGCGGGCGCATCAATCCGAGGTCGCCGAAGATTATGTCGAAATGATTGCCGATCTCATTGCCGAAACTGGCGAGGCCAGAACGGTTGATCTTGCGGCGCGCTTTGGCGTGACCAGTCCAACGGTCAATGCGATCATCCAGCGGTTACAGCGTGAAGACCTTGTTGAAACTCGCCCTTACCGGTCAATCTTTTTAACCGAAGCAGGACAAGCGCTTGCTAAAGAAGCGCGTGACCGGCATCGCATTGTTCGCGATTTTCTGGTGGCGATTGGTGTTCCTGAAACGATTGCCGAGGAAGATGCCGAAGGAATCGAACATCATGTCAGTGCCGAAACCTTGG
>JAFMNI010000032.1 GCA_017859295.1 Candidatus Puniceispirillum sp.
CCGTCCTGCGGATCCATCTGACAGATCGACACGCAGGGCGATGGCAGTTTGGTTACAACAGGTTTGTCAAAAGAGGCCATATCGGTCGTTACCCTATTGGTTTCAGGCGGCGCGGCTCTCAGCTTCGGCAATTTCCATCACACCATTCAAGGCTGATAGCTCTTCAAGCTGTTCCGATGCTACCGATACTGTCACAAGATTACGGTCAATAACAGGAGCCGAATCATCACCTTCAGCTTTTGTCCGCTCGGCAGCTTCATCGATCAATGACAATAGCGCAACCGCATCACCTTGAAGCAGAACCGGCATATCTTCGCGCAGGAACGCCCGCAAAACGCGCTTGGCGTGAACTTCATTTTTCAGGCTCTCGACATGGCGGTTGCCAGTCGGTACGATCAGCGCATCATAATCGATCGCCAGCGCTGTCGATAAGGTTGAATCGGCCGGATAGGACATGCCCCAGCCAGTGCCATTCCATGCATTTGTTAATCCAGCTTCCCGAGAAACAATTCTTAATTTCGCACCAGCATTCATCATGGCGCGTTGGATGGCGATAAAGCCGGTCTCATCAAAACCGCTTGCCACCATAATGGCGATTGTTTTTCCTGAAAAATTGGATAGCTTCATAAGAATACTCCTCAAAATTGAATTAGGGTCTCTCGCACTGACGTTTGCGAGGAAGGTTACGCTGGCTAGCACCAACCGGTCCGCCGGTCGCGCTTGCCGCGTAAAAATTAGGATTGCGCCAGCGTATACATGGCTTTGCCAATTTGTTCAAGCTTTACTCGCCATCGGTTTGATTAAGGCTGTTCACAAAGCCCAAATCATACGCAAAGTTTTTTCATCATTTGGATATTTGCGCATTTGCAGCACCATTCAAAAGGTCTAGGATTAGGCGTCAAATCATCATCCAGTAGTTTTTGCAACAGACTGGTTTTGATGTTTTTCGCAATCTTTTTTGAATGGAGATGAATAAGATGTGTGATCTGGAAAATTGTGATCCGAATGATCTGTCACGACCATCGGTATCACCAACTGACCGGCGGTTGTTTCTTGCCGGCGCGCTGGCGCTACCACTTGCCACGATTCTTGCCAATGTTGATCTTGCCGAGGCACAAGCCGCAAAGGGCGTTTCCATCAATCAAACAACCGCAGATGGCCGCACGGTCAGCGCCTATTTTGCCGAGGCTGATAAAAAGGACACACCAGTGGTCATTTTGATCCATGAATGGTGGGGCTTGAACGACAATATCAAAACCATGGCCGAAGATATCCGTGCTAAGGGATTTCATGCGATTGCCATCGATCTGTTTAACGGGTCGGTTGCCACCAATCGTGACGAAGCCAAAACCCAAACCAAGGCTGTTAAGGCCAGTGAAGCCAATGCAACGATTGCTGCATGGGTCGATTGGGCCAAGGCCAATGGCAATGGCAAAGTTGCCACGCTTGGCTGGTGTTTCGGCGGTGGGTGGAGCCTGTCAGCCGCATTAAATACCAAGCTTGATGCCGCGGTGATCTATTATGGGCGAGTTACCGCCAATGCTGACAGTCTGCAAAAACTGAATGCGCCGCTTCTTGGTCATTTTGGCACTTTGGATAAATCCATCAATCCAGAGATGGTTGGCGCTTTTCAAAAAAACCTTGCCCAAGCTGGCAAAAGCGATTTGATGACAACGCATTGGTATACTGCAGGTCATGCCTTTGCCAATCCGACTGGCGGCCGCTATGACGAGGATGATGCCGCGCTTGCATGGGCGAGAACGCATACGTTCTTGGCGGCGCATCTGCGCTAATCAGCTGCAAAGGATTTGGTAGGCAAAAATCTGGCCGAAAAAATCTGGCAGAAGAAAATCTTAAAGCCTTGCAAACCAAAACAGCCCGGCTTGGCAAAGCGGGGCTGTTTATCTATGTGGCCTCATGACCATTGGCCTCATGACCATTGCTGGTTGGCATAAGCCAAGGCCCGTGCCAACCACATCAGATCGGTGGCCGTTTTTTAAAGCTTGTTATGGCTGCCATCGCAAAGCGGGGCTTTTGCCGATGCTTTACACCCACAGAAAAACATCTTTTTGGTTGCCTCAGCGGTAATTTTTACCGGCGCAATGCCTGTATCCTTGTGGCTGCCATCGCAAAAAGGCTGTTTGGCACTTTTGCCACAGGCACACCAAAAATAGGTTTTGCCTTCTTCAACTTCGATTGGCATTGGTGACTTTTGAAAAATAACCGGATCGGTCATGGAAATAGTCCTTTTGTTGGGGTTATGAAAAGCTGCCTTTGCCACGGCATCTGCCGCCAAAATGACGCCAAATCAGCCGAAAAAGCCATAGAATGAATGGAGCGGGCAACGGGGTTCGAACCCGCGACCCCGAGCTTGGGAAGCTCGTGCTCTACCAACTGAGCTACACCCGCTTTAGAACTGCACAATAAGAGTTTGCGATGGCTGATAGCAAGTCCAAAAACAGCGCTTGCCGTTTTGGCAAAGCGCCATACCCGCAGCCAACTCGACGGCGGGTTCTGTGTTTTCCTGCCGGCTTTGGATGCTATAAATACGTATGACAGGCGTCATGTACCCCGCACATTCGGCGCATAATCCACTTCACATCCATTTGGGTTATATTAAAAAACCCTAATCTTTTAGATGTTTTGAATCGATCCAAAACGCTTCAAGAACGCCCCTGCAATTAACAATAAAAATATATGTCATCACCATGAAAGCAGGGCCTACCCCCACCAAAGAGATGCTGGTGGCATAATAAGACATCAAGCCGGGCTTTTTACCGTATTCTATCACCGTCAGCAGAAAATCTGGTGAAAGGGCTGGCCAGATGGTTAGCGCTAGCAAAGCAACCATCGCAATAAGCAACAAGATTTTTTTTCGCTCACAAATCCCGGCTTTTCGCTCATCAAAATTAACATAGACACGGCGAAGATAGGCTTGGTGATCCAGATATGACCGCCAATATCGCCGACAATTAAGTAATGTCCAAAGCAGGTAAATAATGAGTTGCGGGACAATAAAATGGATGTAGGCGGCACGAGGTAGGGTGGCGCCAACATTATTCAATTGTTCCTGTGTTACCGCCAAAACGCCAAAAATGCTATGTGGTAGGATATCGGCAATCCAATTTGTGACGATAAAGGCTTGCTGGTAAGGCGGCCAGAACATGACTAGAAAATAGACCACCGACATAAATACCGCATGTCCATAGATCGCAAATGTCACTAGACTTGACCCCAGCCATTTATGCCAAAACAGTGCTTTGCGCTCATTGGCGGGTAAAGTTTTTGGCGAGGGCGGGCCACCCTTGCGCTTGATCAAATGCACCGTTGGTGTTTTTTTGAAAAGACGAAACCGCATAATGCCATCTCTTTGGTTAGGCATAATCTATCGTGATTAGGTAAATTTTCGATTAACGGGGCGCGTTCAGACCTTGGATCTATCATTTGGGCTACGGTCGTAACGCGTGATTTGCCAGTTGATTGTTTCTGACGGTTTCTGCCAATTAAAGTTGCATTTCAGGACTGTTTTCGTCATATACTCAGGCAGCGGCCTCATCAATTGGCAGCGGCAGTTTCACAATGGTTTGGCAAGACACATGATGACTCCTTATGACACCGGCGAGACCAAAGACGCATCTGAGATAAATGATGCCTCACCCGATCGGTCAGTAACTGAAAAACCAAGCCGGCAAGAAGCCGAAGCGGCAGTTGATGTTCTTTTGCGCTGGATTGGCGAAAACCCCGCCCGTGAAGGGCTTGCCGGAACACCGGGACGGGTTGTTCGCGCATGGTCAGAATTCTGCAGCGGCTATGACGAAGATCCGGCACAGATGCTGGCGCGCACCTTTGAAGAAGTCGAAGGCTATGACGATATGGTAATGCTTCGCAATATCCGGCTGGAAAGCCATTGCGAACATCATTTGGTGCCGATTTTGGGTGTTGCCCATATTGCCTATATGCCCGACCGGCGCGTTGTTGGCATTTCCAAATTGGCGCGGGTTCTTGATGGCTTTGCCCATCGCCTGCAAACACAGGAAACCCTGACCGCGCAGGTGGCCGATTGCATCCAGAAAGTTTTGCAGCCAAAAGGCGTTGCCGTGCTGATCGACGCGCAGCATCAATGCATGACAACACGCGGCGTGCGCAAACCCGATGTGTCGATGATCACCACAAGATTTACCGGTGTGTTTAAACAGGATGAAGCCCTTAGCCGGCGCTTTCTTGATCAAACAAAACTAGGCTAGTGATAAGGCACCAACGCATAGGCCGCCAATTGTAACCGCAACCGGATCATCATGCAGCTTTCACCCGTGCTAAATATTTTAGGACTTCTGGCAACAATCTTGGCAGCGGCAATGTTGATTCCAATGGGGGTTGATCTTTATGCCGGATCTGATGATTGGCAGGTTTTTGCATTATCGGCGTTATTGACCGGCTTTGTCGGCGTGTCGGTATGGCTTGCAACAAACCAGCGTGACGCGCTTGATCTTGGGCTTCGGCAGGCGTTTTTGCTGACCAACGGCTCATGGGTGATGATCAGCATTTTTGGCGCTTTGCCCTTTATGTTCAGCGAGCTTGATCTTAGCTTTACCGATTCGGTTTTTGAATCGGTTTCAGGGATCACGACAACCGGATCAACCATCCTTGTTGAAATCGAACAGGCATCCCACGGGATTTTGATCTGGCGTGCCTTGCTTCAATGGCTTGGCGGAGTTGGTATTGTTGTTATGGCTATGGCCGTTTTGCCAATGCTATCGGTTGGTGGCATGCAGCTATTTCGAACCGAATCCTATGAGCGGGCTGAAAATGTTGTGCCGCGGGCAACCCAGCTTGCTGGCGGTATCGGCCTTGTCTATACCGGACTAACCGCGCTTTGGGCGGTGATGCTGGCGTTGGCGGGCATGGATATGTTTGATGCTGTTGCGCATTCAATGACAACCCTTGCCACTGGCGGCTATTCAACCCGCACCGCGTCGATTGGGGCGTTTGATTCGGTTGCTGTCGAATGGATTATCATCACGGGCATGATCGTTGGCAGCCTGCCTTTTGCGCATTATCTGGCGATGGTACGCGGCGGGTGGCGAAGCTTGTTGAATGACCCGCAAGTGCGCTGGTTCTTAATCCTTGCGGTTGGACTTGTTCTGCTATTGATCTGGCATTTGATGCAAACCGGTTTGGGATTTGGCGAGGCGGTACGCCAAGCCAGTTTTAACGGCGTTTCGATCATGACCGGCACAGGATATGTGAGCGCCAATTTTTCGGCATGGGGCGGTTTTGCAACAACAATCCTGCTGATCGTTATGTTCATTGGCGGCTGTGGCGGGTCAACCACTTGCGGAATCAAAGTGTTCCGCCTTCAGGTTCTTGCCAGTACCGCCAAGGTGCAGATCAGTCGCTTGCTACGCCCGCATGCGGTGGTGCTTGCCTATTATAATAAACGGCCTGTTTCGGTCGAGGTCATGGATTCGGTGATGGGGTTTTTCTATCTCTTTATTCTTGGCTTTGTGCTGATCGCCATCATGCTTGGCATGGCCGGTCTTGATTTTGTCACGGCGCTATCAGGTGCCGCAACGTCAATCAGTAATGTTGGCCCAGGTCTTGGCGAAGTGATTGGCGCTGATGGCAATTTTTCGACCCTTCCCGATAGCGCAAAATGGATCATGTCCTTTGCCATGCTTTTGGGACGGCTGGAAATCTTTACCGTTCTGGTGATGCTCAATCCGGCCTTTTGGCAGCGCTAGATATCGCGCCAAAATCCCTAGGGCAGAATAATCCGGTCAATCGTTGCCAATTCCTTTCGGGTTTGGCTGTCCAACCGGACAAGCGCGCCCTTCATCGCTTCATTGACCACCTTGCTAACTTCATTTGCGGTGGCTGATTCACGAATTGTAATTGAATGTGCAGCGCTTAGATCGGCCAATGCTTGTGTGCCACCAACCGGCTGAAGCCACATGATTTTGGCTTTGATTTCAGCGGTGACTTTGCGGCTTTGCTGATCGGTGAGCAAACCGTCAATCCCGACCTTGGCCGGCAAATCGGTCATCGTCACGGCAACGCGTTTCATGTCGAAAATAATCTCACCGCTGCCACCAGCAGGGCGAAGCACATGCGATGCCCAATCGGCAAGAATGGTGCTTGGCAATGGGCTTACCCGATGCCCGATATAAGGATCGGCAACCGGCATCTGCCAATTATCAATGATTTCAAGACGGCGGGCATTGAGGCTTATCGGCTGATAAGCATCCGCCGAAAAAATCTGCGGCGGCGGCGTAATTGTTGCTGTTTTGCAGGCGGCAAGAAGCCCACCGGCCAGAACCAACGCCAAGACTGTCATCATTTTTGAACGAAACATCGTCAAAGCCCTTTTTCTCATCACAATTGAATTGGCACCCTGATCAAACATTATCACGAATGCGATGGGTTTTTGAAATGCGTTTTGATCAGTTTGCAATTTTGCAATTATGCCGCAATTTTCGGAACGGCGCTATCAATGTCTTGCCAGCATTGGCGCAAAATCAAAGATGCGGAATCGCATCTTTATGATAGGCACGATGCGTTTTACAAAATTCACAAGTGACCGTCAGATTACCATCATTGTCAGCCATATCATCAATGTCATCGGGTGCTAATTGTTGAAGCATTGATTCGATCTTTTCGACATTGCAGCGGCATTGATCAAGCACTGGACGCGCAGGTGCGCTATGCGGTGCCATGCTGTTAAACAGGCGGAAAATAATATCTTCTGGCGATAAGGCCGGATCAAGCAATTCACCGCGCGTGATCGAGCCAAGCAAGGTTTTCGCCGTATGCCACGCATCATCACTGGCAGCACGAGCCTGTTCATTGGTTTTTGGCATGCTGGCACCATCACCCTTGCCACCATCAGCCGCAATCCGCTGCAACATCAAAGCCACCGCCTGCCAGCCATCTGCCCCATGTTCGGCAGCGCAAACAACAATCGTATCAAGCTGTTCTGAATTTTCATACCACCGCATCGCCGCATCGCTTAGATGCCGTTCATCCAGTTCGACAATCCCCTGATAGCGGCCATTGCTGGTGCCATCATCAACGGTAAAGGCGATATAGCCGCTACCCATCAATGGCCCAAGACAAACCGGACCCGATGGATCATGTGCCAAAGCCGCCGCTTGAAAACCGGTTGGATTATCCTCCATCGCGGTATAGCCGCGAAGATGGCCCGCCTCGGTAATATCGGCAAATAGCGTGCGAACCAAACCATCGCCTTTGGCCTGAAGCGTGAACACACCATCAAATTTCAAGGTACTGGATAAACAAGCGGCCAATGCCAAAGCCTCGGCTTGAAGGGTTGCCACAAGCGGCGGGTAGCCATGGCGCTCAAGAATGCTATTGGCAGGGCGGCCAACCGACGCCATACGGCCACGAATTAACGCAACATCATCCGAACCGTCAGCCAGATAAAAAGGCAGAATCTGCGCATCGGCCGGTAAATTATCATTCAACATCATCACATCCTAAAACCGCAATCCACATCAGCCGGCACGGCCGCTTGAAGCGTTACGTCTAATTACCCGAAACGCACCATGCCAAAATGGCTTTTTGGGCATGAAGCCGGTTTTCGGCTTCGTCAAAGACTGCTGATTGCGGCCCGTCAATGACATCGGCGGTCACTTCCATGCCGCGCCATGCTGGCAGGCAATGCATAAAAATAGCATCACCAGCGGCGGCTTTCATTAATTCGGCATTCACCTGAAATGGCGCAAAATCGGCGCGGCGACTGCCCTCATCATTGCCCATTGAAACCCAGACATCGGTTACCACTGTCTGTACCTTGTCAATCGCCAGACCAACCTCGTCGGTAAGGATGATATCGCCGCCATTTGACCGCGCCCATGCCAATAAATCGGCAGGTGGCGCGTAATTTTGCGGGCCAGCAATCCGCAATTGAAAGCCAAAGCGCACCGCTGCCTCGATCCAGCTTACCGCAACATTATTGCCATCACCAAGCCATGCAACGCTTTGTCCGGCAAGCGGGCCATGATATTCGATCATCGTCATCAGATCGGCCATAAGCTGGCAAGGGTGCGAACGCTGGGTCAATGCATTGATCACCGGCACGGTTGCATGTTCGGCAAGGGTGAGAAGCGTTTCATGCTGAAAACAGCGAATCATAATCACATCGACATAGCGCGACAGTACCCGCGCCGTATCTTCAACCGATTCACCACGGCCTAGCTGCAAGTCATTTGCCGATAAGATCAATGGCGTGCCGCCAAGCTGGGCAACCCCAACCTCGAATGACACGCGGGTTCGCGTTGACGGCTTTTCAAAAATCATCGCAACGGTTTTGCCTGCCAATGGCATCGCATGGCCTTCGCCTGATTTTTGCGCTGCCTTCATATGCAAGCCGTCATCAAGCATCGCTTGCAGATCGTCAGTCGAAAAATCTTTCAAATCTAGAAAATGCCGCATCGGCGTTATCCCGTCCTTCAGTCATATTTGGCAAAAATTATTGCGCTCTATTGATCGTCACGCGGCGCCATTGCGGTCAATGCCGTCACAAGCTTGGCAATCGCCAGATCAATTTCATCGCGATGAATGGTCAATGGTGGCAACAGCCGAAGCGTATTATCAGCCGCTGGTACTGTCAGCAGATGGTCATCACGAAGCCGGTTCACAAGCGCGGGTAAATCGACCGAATCATGAAGCCGGATACCGCGCAAAAAACCGCGCCCACGAAGCGCCTCAATCATTGCCGGAAATTGTGTCTGGAGCTGATGAAGCGCCGTATCAAGATAGGCTGCACGTTCACGAACATCAGTCAAAAACCCATCTTCGCCAAGAATTTCAAGAACCGCCTTTGCCGCCGCCATGGCCAGCGGATTGCCGCCAAAGGTTGACCCATGCGTTCCAGGTGTCATCGCCGCACCAACCGCCTTGCTGGCAATAACCGCCCCAATCGGAAAGCCGCCAGCAAGCCCCTTGGCAAGCGCAACAATATCAGGCTTGATTCCGGTATCTTCATAGGAAAACAGCCGTCCAGTCCGACCAATGCCTGCCTGCACCTCATCAGCAATTACCAGCGCGCCAAATTCATCAGCCGCTTCACGCACACCGGCAAGATAGCCATCGGGCACCTGCTTGGCACCGCCTTCGCCCTGTACCGATTCGACCATCACCGCCGCTACATGCGGCCCAAGCGCGGCACGAAGCGCGTTCAAATTGCCAAAAGAAACATGGTCAAATCCAGCTGGCATCGGGCCAAAACCAGTGCGGAAAACTGGTCTGTCAGTCGCCGCAAGCATGCCTAATGTCCGGCCATGAAAAGCGCCCGTCGCACACAGAATGGTCATCCGCTCAGGCTCGCCCTTTTCATAGGCGGCACGGCGGGCAATCTTGACCGCAGCTTCGGTGGCTTCAGCACCAGAATTACAGAAAAACACCTGATCAAGACCCGAAAGTGAGGCCAGCATTTTGGCAACAATCTCTTGACCGGGAATCCGGTACAGATTGGACGTATGCCATAATTTGCCAGCCTGTTCAGTCAGCGCAGCAACCAGATGCGGGTGGCTATGGCCAAGCGTGTTAACCGCAATCCCGCTTGCGCAATCGAGATATTTTTCACCTGAGTCAGATTCAAGCCAGCAGCCTTCGCCGCGCACAAAACCAATTTCGGCGCGTCCATAGGTTTGCATCACAGCTGAGTCAGCTGCGTAATCTACGGCTTTTTGGTTCATGTCAAAACCACCCGGCTTGTCCTTGTTATGCCCGCTATCTCAAACTGGCAAACACGCCCATATTCATATCCAAAAATCAAACCACCAACGCAATATCTCCGTTGGTGGCCCCAGCAAGCGCCCATTAGCACTCGATTCAGGCCGCAACTCTCGCGATTTTCGGAACAATTGTCAAGATATCAGCCAATAACTACCAAACCGCCAATTAGCTAGTCCTGAATGAAATGTTTGGCCAATCGCAGCCCTTGTGATTGATAGTTTGATCCGCCAGCGCCATACAACGTTGCTGGCACTGATACCATTGGTTCATAAACCAGCCGGCAAACCGTTTGACCCTGTTCAATCAGGAATGGCACATCATGCGACCGCACCTCAAGAACGGCACGCGTTCCCTCGGCGCCAAGCTCGGCCATGCCAAAGCCGGGATCGAAAAAACCGGCATAATGCGCGCGAAATTCGCCAACCCTTGTATCATAGGCGCGCATCTCGGCAGCGTGATCTTTTGGCACAGTCACAAATTCACGGCTTGCCAAAATATAGAATTCATCAGGATTCAAAACCAGCCCGCCAACCGTAAGGTCAGATGGGGTGACGCGTTCCCAAAAAGCGTCAACCGGCTGGCTTGCTGGCGCATCAATATCAATCAGACCAGCATGTTTGCGCGCCCGCCAACCAATCATGCCGCTTTTGACATCGGGTTCAAGATTGACGCTAAGGGCAACACCGTCACGGATATCGGTTCGCTCGGCACCATGAACCAAACCAACGGTTGATTGCAGTGACTCCATCAGCAGATCAGACGGGGCGCTGATGCCACGCCGAAGCCGCAATTGCGACAAGCGCGACCCAGCCCGCACCAGAACCGAAAAGGTGCGCGGTGAAATTTCGGCATAAAGCGGGCCTTCATAGCCATCGGCAACCGATTCAAATTCACGCGCACCATCGGTAATCAGGCGGGTAAAAATATCAAGCCTACCGGTTGAGCTTTTTGGATTTGCCATGGCGGAAATGCCCGCCGGAAGGCGAAGCCGCTCTTGCAATTTCACAATATAGACACAACCGCGTTCAAGCACCGCGCCATCGCTAAGGTCGATTTTATGCATGCCAAATTGCGCCAACTTGTCGGCAACGGTCAAATGCTGGCCCGGCAAAAAGCTGGCTTGCACCCGCCATGCTTCACGGCCAAGCCGCAGGTCAAGACTTGCGGGCTGAAGTTGGCCTTCCTCAACCGGATGATCGGCGGCAATAACACCGTCATGGATCGCCTGTTCAAGATGCTGTACGGGCAAAATGCCGTTTTCAAACTCTTCGGCTGGCATGGTGATTCCTATCCTAATCGTCTTTGGTAATGGTCAGTATGCGATGCTAGCTTTTCAAGCGATAGCCCGAACGCAAAGCCTTATAACATAAAATGGCCAAAACGACATTCACCGCAACAAGACAGTAAAAGCCGGTCATGAGTGGCCGGTCGGCAACGCCGATCATGCCATAACGAAACCCATCAATGGCATAAAAAACCGGATTCAGACTGGCAATCATATCAAATGGTGCGGGAAGGCGATCAACCGAATAAAAGGTTCCCGATAAAAAGGTCAGCGGCTGGACAACAAAATTCGTAATGGCCGCCAATTCATCAAATTTATTGGCCCAGATTCCGGCAAGAATACCGGCAAAAGACAGGGCAAACGCACCTAGAATTAAAAACCCAATTGCAATCATTGGATGCGGTGGCAAGGTACCACCATCAAGCATAACCAAGGCAGCCGCCGTCACGATGCCAACACAAAGGCCGCGCGTCATGCCCGCCGCGGCAAGCCCGAACAGCAATTCACCCGGCCCCAAAGGTGGCATCAGTAAATCAACAATATTGCCCTGCACCTTCGAGACAACAAGCGAAGATGATGTATTGGCAAAAGCATTTTGAAGAACATTCATCATCACCAGACCCGGCACGAGAAATGTCACAAAATCAATATCACCAGCAAAGCTGGCGCGTTCACCAATCGCCACTGAAAAAACCATCAAAAACAAAATCGAGGTGATGACTGGTGCCGCCAGCGTTTGCGTGGCGATTTTCAAAAATCGCTGTACTTCGCGTTGATATAGCATGCCAACACCAACCCAGTTCACCGGCCCAATATAAACCGGACGGCGCAATTCCTGAACCGATGATGATCGGGTGGCTGCAGGCACCGCTTTGGCAGATGATGATGTATTTGTCTTTGAATCGAGATCCGTCATGCGGTCAAAATAGGCCGCAATCTGATCTGGCGCAATGGGGCAAAGGACAGCTTTTGCCTTTCATCCGAAAACCGCCTAACCTTGTCGGCGGCATATGGCCAATCTGACTGATTTTGGGGACGACCCCAGCAACCGAAAAGCATCATTTCACATTCATGGCAAAAGCACCTATCGAAACAAGATTGATGAATAAGGCAGTTGATTATCTCGGCCGCTATGCCAGCTCGCAACACCGGCTGCGCGACGTGCTTGGCCGGTTTGCAACGCGCAAGCTTGATCAGCATGATCCCGATGACATTGCCGCCGCGATTGATGCAACCGTGACGCGCTGCCAGACGCTTGGCTATGTCAATGATGACGCCTTTGCCCAATCACAGGCCCGAAGCCACCGCCGGCAAGGTCGCTCGCAGCTTGGCATCCGTCAACGGCTTCGTCAGCATCGGCTTGATGATGATGTGATTGATGCGGCACTCGAAGTGGCTGATGAACATGCCGCTAATGGCGAGTTGCTTGCCGCCTGCCGCTTTGCCCGCCGCCGCCGAATTGGCCCTTTTGATCATCGGCGAAATGATGATGATGACCGCGATGCCATCATGCAACGTCGGCAACGCCAGCTTGGTGCCATGGCGCGCGCCGGATTTGCCATGGCAATTAGCCGCAAAGTTTTTGATCTAGCCGATTCAACCGCTGGCGAAATGCTGATTGACCAGCTTGAACATGGCGAAGACCCAACGGCGTAACCATCCGTCATTGTCGCAAGCCTTGCCGATTCTCACCGGCTGCGATAATAATTTGAAACAAGATTGCGTAAAAGCGGGCTGGCAAGCAGCATCAAGCAAGCCAAAACCCTAAAATACGGCCGAAATGTAAGGCCAGTAAAGAATTGTTGAAGGAGTCTTTTCATGGAACAGGACATGATCTTTGAGCCAAGCGCAGATTTGGCAAAATCGGCACTTATTGACGCGAATGGCTATGCCGCCCTTTACCAAGATTCGATTGCCAATCCCGATCAATTCTGGGCCGAGCATGGCAAGCGCATTGACTGGATCAAGCCCTATAGCCAGATCAGCGACGTGTCCTATGATGCCAAGGATTTACATATCAAATGGTATGCTGACGGCACGTTAAATGCGGCGGCCAACTGCCTTGACCGCCATCTTGCCACCCGCGGCGATCAGACGGCCATCATCTGGGAAGGCGATGAGCCCGATCAGCACCGCCATATTACCTATCGTGAATTGCATGAAGAAGTGTGTAAATTTGCCAATGTGTTAAAGGCAAATGGCGCCAAAAAAGGCGACCGGATCACCATCTATATGCCAATGATTCCCGAAGCCACCGTGGCAATGCTGGCTTGTGTGCGGATTGGCGCTGTGCATTCGGTTGTCTTTGGCGGCTTTTCGCCAGACGCGCTTGCTGGCCGGATTCAAGATTGCGACTCAACAATGGTGATCACCGCCGATGAAGGCGTTCGAGGAGGACGGCCAATCCCATTGAAAGCCAATACCGATGACGCCTTGGCCAATTGCCCCGATTGCAAAACCGCGATTGTGGTCAAGCGAACCGGCGGCAAGATTGACTGGGTTGACGGGCGCGATGTCTGGTATCACGAGGCCATGGCGAGCGCCTCGGCCGATTGCCCCGTCGAAGAAATGAACGCCGAAGACCCGATGTTTATTCTTTATACATCAGGCTCAACCGGCAAACCAAAAGGGGTTCTCCACACCACGGGCGGCTATATGGTTTACGCCTCGATGACGCATCAATATGTTTTTGATTACCATGATGGTGATATCTATTGGTGTACTGCCGATGTTGGCTGGGTGACGGGGCATAGCTATATCGTCTATGGGCCATTGGCCAATGGCGCGGTAACTTTGATGTTTGAAGGCGTGCCAACCTATCCTGACAGTTCCAGATTCTGGCGTGTTGTCGAAAAACACAAAGTCAATATTTTCTATACCGCGCCAACCGCCATCCGCGCCTTGATGCGCGAAGGCGACAAGCCTGTCACGGTTTGTGACCGGTCATCTTTGCGGCTTCTTGGATCGGTTGGCGAACCGATCAATCCCGAAGCATGGATGTGGTATCATAATGTCGTTGGCGAAAAACGCTGCCCGATTGTCGATACGTGGTGGCAAACCGAAACAGGCGGCATTCTGATTACGCCGCTGCCAGGGGCAACCGCCACCAAACCCGGTTCGGCAACCAAACCTTTTTTCGGCATTCAGCCAGTTCTTGTTGATGGTGATAACAATATTCTTGATGGTGCCAGTGATGGCAATTTATGTATTGGCCATTCATGGCCCGGCCAGATGCGAACCGTCTATGGCGACCATCAGCGATTCATCGAAACCTATTTTACCACCTTCCCGGGTCGCTATTTCACCGGTGACGGTGCCCGCCGTGATGAGGATGGCTATTTTTGGATCACCGGCCGTGTTGATGATGTGTTGAATGTATCCGGCCACCGGATGGGAACAGCCGAAGTTGAATCGGCCTTGGTGGCACATCCAAAAGTGGCCGAGGCCGCGGTTGTCGGCTATCCGCATGATATCAAAGGGCAAGGAATCTATGCCTATGTCACCTTGGTTGCCGATGCGGTTGCTGATGATCAGCTGGCCACCGAATTGCGCCAATGGACACGCAAAGAAATTGGCCCTATCGCGACACCCGACCTATTGCAATGGGCACCACAATTGCCGAAAACGCGGTCAGGCAAGATCATGCGACGCATTTTACGGAAAATTGCCGCCAATGAATATGATCAGCTAGGCGATACATCAACCTTGACCGATCC
>JAFMNI010000033.1:0-9006 GCA_017859295.1 Candidatus Puniceispirillum sp.
ATGACTGGCGGATATGATATCGAAAAAATCCGGTCTGATTTTCCAATCTTGTCGCGTAAAATTCATGGCAAGCCATTGGTTTATCTTGATTCTGCGGCATCGGCGCAAAAACCAAAAGTGGTGATTGATGCGTTGGTTTCGGCCTATTGCGATACATATTCAAATGTCCATCGCGGCCTGCATTTCCTGTCTGAGGCGTCAACCGATGCCTATGAGGCGGTGCGTGGCAAGGTTGCGCATTTCATTGGCGCAAAATCAGGTGATGAAATCGTGCTGACCGCTGGTGCAACAATGGCGTTGAACATGATCGCACAATGCTGGGCCTTGCCAAGATTAAAGGCAGGTGACGAGATTTTGATCAGCATTGCCGAACATCACGCGAATATCGTGCCGTGGCAGATGGTGGCTGAAAAGACCGGTGCGGTTCTTCGTGCCTTTCCGGTTGATGAAGATGGCAGTTTCAATATGACGGCCTTTACCGACATGATCACAGCCCGAACCAAAATTGTGTCAGTACCGCATGTCTCAAATGTGCTTGGCACCGTTTTTCCGGTTGCTGAAATGGCCAAGATCGCGCATGACGCCAATGCGCTTATGGTTGTTGATGGTTGTCAGGGCGTTGTTCATATGCCGGTTGATGTTCAGGCCTTGGACGCTGATTTCTATGTCTTTTCGGCGCATAAGCTCTATGGGCCGAATGGTGTTGGCATTCTGTGGGGCAAGGCTGAAATTCTAGCCGAATTACCGCCATTTTTGGGTGGCGGCGATATGATTGACCGTGTGACCATCGAAAAATCTACCTATGCTTTGCCGCCGCATCGTTTTGAGGCGGGAACACCGGCCATTGCCGAAACCATTGCCCTTGGGGCGGCGGTTGATTATGTGCAATCGATTGGCATGGAGGCTATTCGGTCGCATGAACAAGATATTCTGTCCTATGCGCATCAGCGGCTTTTGGCGGTTGATGGCTTGCGCCTGATTGGTACGGCCGTCGGAAAATCGGGTGTTGTATCCTTTACGATGGATTGTGCCCACCCGCATGATATTTCAACAATCATTGATAATGATGGTGTGGCCATTCGTGCTGGCCATCATTGCGCCCAGCCCTTGATGGATTTCTATGATCTTCCATCAACCGCGCGGGCATCGGTCGGCATCTATACCACGCGTGAAGAATTTGACGCTTTGGCAATTTCGCTGGAAAAAGTGAACCGGATTTTCGCATAGGGGCGGGGTGATGACACAAGATCACAAAACCAAAACAGCCGCGCCAGATGATGCCGGTCTTGATAATGACGGTCCGGCTCTTGATGGTCCGGGTCTTGCCGATTTTTTGCCTGATACCAGTAATGGCTATATTGCCAAGGCTGGCGCTGCGCTTGAAAATCCGGCTGGACAGGCCGATCCGGTGGCCGTTGAAGATGCGCTGAAATCGGTTCATGATCCGGAAATTCCGGTGAATATTCATGATCTTGGTCTGATCTATGATGTTGAACGGCGGCAAAATGGTGATGTTTATGTTACCATGTCACTGACGGCACCTGGCTGCCCTGTTGCTGGTGAAATGCCAGGGCAGGTGGCGCGGGCATTGGCTGCGGTTGACGGTGTTGGCGAAGTTTCGGTCGAATTGGTCTGGAGCCCGCCTTGGACGCCCGAGCGAATGAGTGATGATGCACGCCTTGCTTTGGATTTTTAAATGAGCGGTTTGCGAAAGACCGGCTATTTGGAGCTTGAAAAACATGTTTGACCCAACAAAACCAATTGTCACCTTGACCGAAGCTGCGACTGGCCATGTTCATCGTTTGATGGCGCGGGCTGACAATGATGTGATTGGTCTTCGTGTCGGGGTGAAAACGGCGGGCTGTTCGGGCATGCAATATGATGTTCAATTTGCCACCGAGCAAAAGCCATTTGAAGATAAAATCGAACAGGACGGTGTGACCTTATTTATTGATCCAACCGCCGTGATGTTTTTGATTGGCTCGCAAATGGATTGGCAGGAAGATAAATTTTCCGCCAAATTTGTTTTCAGTAATCCCAATGAAATTGCCCGCTGTGGCTGTGGTGAAAGCTTTTCAGTTGCAACACCATCCTAAACCCTAGCGCGTTTTAACGATTGTAAGGCAGCTATGGCTTCGTCCAATTTACGCAAAACGGCGTCGCTTCTTCGTGCGCTGATGCATTACACCGCCCCGCGTGGTGATAATAAAATCCGTGTGCGGATTGGTGCTGCCTTTGCCTGTCTTGTTGCGGCGAAAAGCTCGAACATGGTCACTCCGCTTTTGTATGGGGCGGCGGTTGATCTGGTGAATGGCGATTCTGGCTTTGCCATGTCGGCTTTGATGTTTCTTGTTGGTGGCTATGCGTTGGCGCGGCTTGGCCAGCAGGTGTTTAGCGAGGCCAAACAATATCTTTTTGCCAAGGTGGCACAACGCGCTGTTCGTGGCGCGGCATTGAACGCCTTTCGCTATCTTCATAAATTATCGCTTCAATTCCATATGGATCGCCAAACTGGCGGCATGACCCGTGCGATTGATCGCGGTGCCAAGGGGATTGAATTTCTACTGACGATCGCCTTTTTCGAGGTTTTGCCGCTTTTTGTCGAAGTGGCGTTTGTCAGCATCATCATGTGGCATTTATTTGGTGGGTTTTACGCGGGTGTTACCTTTTTAACCGTTGCGGCCTATGTCTATTTCACCATTCGCGTCACCGAATGGCGGATCAGGTTTCGCCGTGAAATGAACACGGCTGATGAAGCCGCTGCAACCCGCGCAGTTGATTCCTTGCTGAATTACGAAACCGTCAAATATTTCAATGCTGAAGATGTTGAGGCAGCGCGCTATGATTCGGCGATGGCCGATTATGAGGTAATGGCGGTTCGGTCACGCACATCGCTGTCAGTCGTTAATATTGGGCAGGGAACCATCATTGCATTTGGCCTAATGGCGGTTATGGCAATGGCGGGTGCTGATATTCAAAAGGGCAATTTGACCGTTGGCGATTTTGTTGCGGTGAATACCTATCTTTTGCAGCTTTATCTGCCGCTTAATTTCCTTGGCTGGGTGTATCGTGAATTGCGCCAAGCGCTTGTTGATATGGAACGGATGTTTGGCTTGCTTGATGAAGAACCGGGCATTGCCGACAAGCCAGCGGCAAAACCGATCAAGATTGATGGTGGCGAGCTGATTTTTGACAATGTGCATTTTGCCTATGGTGACCGACCAATTTTAAAAGGCGTCAGCTTTACCGTTAAGCCCGGTAAACGTGTTGCGATTGTCGGGCCAAGCGGGTCGGGAAAAACCACCATTTCACGGCTATTATTCCGGTTTTATGATCCGGTATCGGGCGCGGTTCGTCTTGATGGGCAGGATCTTCGCGATGTAACGCAGGCCAGCGTTCGTGCGGCCATTGGTGTGGTGCCACAAGATACGGTGATGTTCAATTCAACGATTGGCTATAATATTGGCTATGGGCGCAATGGTGCGAGCCAAAACGATATTGCCGCAGCGTCAAAAATGGCCTCGATTGACCAATTCATTGCTGGTTTGCCTGATGGCTATGACACGATGGTTGGGGAACGCGGACTGAAATTATCCGGCGGTGAAAAACAGCGTGTTGCGATTGCGCGCGCCATTTTGAAAAAACCGTCAATCTTTTTGTTTGATGAGGCAACCTCGGCATTGGATAGCCGCACTGAAAAAGAAATCCAGCATGCGCTTGATACTGTGTCGAAAAGTCAAACCACCTTGGTAATTGCGCATCGGCTATCGACAATTGTGAATGCTGATGAAATTATCGTCCTTGCCGAAGGCGAAATTATCGAGCGCGGAACCCATCGCCAGCTTTTGTCGCAAAAAGGGTTATATGCGCAAATGTGGGAACGCCAATCATCAGGGTTTCACGATGATGAACTGCCATCTAACATCATGCATGACAAAGCCGGTTTGCAGGGGGTTTAGCCATAATGTTTGATTGGGCGCGTTCGGCGGGTTTGCCAATGCTTGGTGGCCATGACTTTTATGTCTATCATCGTGATGCGTCGGTTCGGGCGCATTTCTGGCCAGCCGGTCAGGCCGCGCGGGATCCGGATGAAAAATATGTTGTTCAAGCCACTGCGCCTGCCCCGTCAAACGCGCATAAAACCATTGTCATCCTTCCCGGATTTACCGAATTTTGCGAAAAATACAGTGCCGAAGTCCTGCATTTCCATGAAAAGGGCTATCACGTTTTGATCATTGATTGGCCCGGACAAGGTCAGTCAGGCCATTTTGGCCGACATCCGCTTGCGGTTCATTGTACCGATTTTGATCATCACCTATCGGCGCTTGATGCGGTGATTTCGGCTGTTGGTCTGGATGGGCATGAACTCGTGCTTTTTGGCCATTCGATGGGCGGGCATCTTGCGCTTCGCTATGCCGCATGGCGCCCCTATAAGGTCGCGGCGGTAATCTTGTCGGCACCAATGATGGCTCCGCCAGTCATGCCGGTCTGGCTAATCCGGCTAACCAGCTATGTTCTTGGTAGTCTTGGTCTTGCCCGATCGCACCCCCCATTTCACCGCGTATTGTCTTTGGACTGGGTGCGGCATTACCGGCCGGAAAATGTGCTGACGCGATATCCAAAAGGATATGAGGATCAATTTGTTTGGTTCGATGATGCGCCCGAATTGCGCCGCAGCGGGCCAACCATTGGCTGGGTTAGCGCGGCCTATCACTCTTGTGCGCTTTATACGTTAAATCCCGACTGGTTAGCCGCGCTTGATTTGCCGGTTCTGGCTTTTGTGGCTGGTGATGAGCGTGTTGTCTTTGCGCCAGCAACCGATAGCAGTCTTTCCCATATCAGAAATCTTGAGCGTATTGTCTTTGATGGTGCGCGGCATGAATTAACCCGCGAATTGCCCGAAGTAACCGACGCTTTATGGCATCATGTTGATCTGTTTTTAGCGCGGCTTGACACCGCCTATAGCTATGGGATTGACAATAATTAGCCGGTTTTTTCAGTGCTATTAGCGTTTTCGCCGCCGTTGGGGCCGTAAAACATCACCCATGTCGACATTGTGTCGCCGAAATCGGTAAAGCGATGCGGCAGGCCGGCTGGCACAAACAAGAAATCACCTGGGCTAAATGATATAATTTCATCACCCATTTCGAAGTTTCCATGACCTTCGATGATGACATAGCATTCGTCGCGATCATGCGGTTTTTGATGATCGGTTGTCATGGGTTGATACACTTCGACAACAAGGCTGCCATGCGTGAATAAGATGCTGAATGGCGTGGTGTTTTCGCCGCTGCTGGCCTGTTTCAGGCTAAGCGCGCGCCTTGCCTGCGTCACGTCAAGATGCTTTGCCTTTGTCATGACCATCACCATGCTTTGAAAAACTGCATGGTTAGGATATCAAAAGCGTCTTAAAATTTGATTAAATTTGCATCAATATTTTGGCTCAAGACCATCACGGCTCAGGTTAGGAATTGTTCTCTTGTGGCGCGCTCGGACAGCGAAAAGCCCGGATCATATAAAAGCTTAAGCGTAATATCATTGGCCTGTTCAACAGCAACGCGGGTCACATGCCGAATTTCGGCGCTATCAGCGCTGGCGCTTACCGGACGGAATTCATGTTCAAGAACATCAAGGATCACTTTTGATACATCGGGCAATAATGCACCCCGCCAGCGCCGTGGCCGAAAAGCCGAAATTGGCGTTAGCGCCATTAACCCGCCGCCAAGCGGGATGACCGGACCTTGTGCTGATAAATTATAAGCGGTTGATCCTGCTGGGGTTGCAACAAGAATACCGTCACAAACAAGGCATTCCATTTGCTGTTTATCATTCACCGAAATGGCGATATGCGCCGCATTATGCGTTTGCCGTAATAATGACACTTCATTGATTGCCAATGCGTCATGCGTGCTGCCATCGCGTGCGGTTGCGGTCATCCGCAACGGATGCAAAGGAGCGGTTTCGGCAGCGGCAACCCGATCAGGCAAATCATCATTTTCGTAATTATTCATCAAAAACCCAAGCCGCCCGCAATTCATGCCAAAAACAGGCAAGCCATATGACAATGAATCCTGCAACACATGCAACATATGCCCATCACCGCCAAGCGCAACAATATGGGTCGCGTCCTCGATTTTGGTCTGACCATAAAGTCCGGTCAACTGCGTAAGGCGAAGTTTGGCCTCATCATGTTCAGAAGCGCTAAAATGGAGTTTCATGACCACCTGCTATCATAGGACCAATGGTTGGGATAATCTTAATGCATGGCTTATCATAGAGTTTTTGCCGCTCAAAGGCAAAACCACTTGCCAATTGGCACCGATATCGGCCATCTTCACGAGATGAGCAATTCCCCATTTCTAATTCAGCCAAATCCAGATACCCCCGGGCTGTCACAGCCAGTTGAGGGGGTCAATGAAACCGGTCAGCCAGTTACCTTGCCCGTGGTGACGGAAAAACCCATCACCTTGTTTTTGAACCGCCAAGAAATTGTGACCTCAATGACGCTTGGTGACTGGGTGCCGGAACTGGCCGTTGGCTATTTCTTGAACCAGAACATGCTTCAGCGCGATGATGAAATCACCGGCATTGATGTTGATGATGATCTTGGCGTGGTGATTGTGCGCACTGCGCGCGAAACCGATTTTGAAGCCAAGATGAAACGGAAAATCCGCACTAGCGGCTGTGCTGAAGGCACCGCCTATGGCGATATGATGGAACGGTTTGACGATATCGCGCTTGATAAGGATGCCCGTTTCAATGCCAGTTGGCTGATCGAACTGTCAAAGGCAATCAATACCGCGCCAAGCCTTTATTTAAGTGCTGGTGCCATTCATGGCTGTGTGCTGTGCCAGAAAAACCGGCCGCTTGTCTATATGGAAGATATCGGGCGGCATAATGCGGTTGATAAGATTGCTGGCTGGATGTTTTTGAATAACGCATCACCGCATGACAAGGTGTTTTACACAACCGGACGGCTGACCACGGAAATGGTGATCAAAACCGTGCAAATGCAGATTCCGGTTTTGGTGTCGCGCTCGGGCTTTACCGCTGCGGCGGTTGATCTGGCACGGCAGGCGGGATTGACGCTGATTGGCCGTGCAAAAGGCAAAAGATTCATCGCTTTATCGGGCATTGAACGGATCATTTTTGACAGCGGTGATGCGGCTGATGTGGCCGACAGCCCATCACGTCAACGCGCCGCCCAGCAGGATGAACGCTAATGACCCGAAAATCAGCAATCATATTGCTTGCCGGTGGGCAGGCGCGGCGCATGGGTGGCGGCGATAAAAACCTGATTGAATTGGCCGGTAAACCGGTTTTGCGCCATGTTCTTGACCGTGTTGATTTTGCCAACCGGCCGATCATGCTGAATGCGAATGGTGATCCGGCGCGCTATGCCGATTTTGGCTTGCCGGTTTGCGCTGATGTGATTGACGGTTATGCAGGGCCATTGGCGGGCATTTTGACCGGCCTTGAATGGGTCGCGGCAAATCAGGCTGATTGCACCCATATGGTCAGCCTTGCCACCGATGCACCTTTTTTGCCAATTGATTTGATTGCGCGGCTTGAATCGGCACTCGATGACGGGGCTGATATCGCTCAGGCCATGTCATATACGCGCCGCCATCCGGTTTTTGCCATCTGGCCGGTGGCGCTGGCTGGTGCGCTTCGCAAGGCGGTAATTGATGACGGATTACGCAAAATTGATGATTTTACCGCGCGCTATCATTGCGTGACGGTTGAATTTGCGGGAACGCCCGATCCTTTTATGAATTTAAACCGGCCTGATGATTTTGATCTGGCGATTGAATTTTTGGCCAAGCCATCGCAAGATGGGTAACGCATCATAAAACTGACGCTGATCTGGCTTTTCGTCTCAAAACCGGTTATTAGACTGCTGTTCGACCTGTCAGGGCAAGAGGAGCCGCACGCGCATGACCAATCAGGTAATTGCATCGGCAAAGACATTATTTTCTGCTTATCGCGAAGCCTTGACAGGCCTTGAGGCCGGTCTTGGGTCGGATTTTTCCAAAACCGTTGATTTAATGAAGGCCAGCACTGGCCATGTTGTTGTTTGCGGCATGGGGAAATCGGGCATTATTGGCCGAAAAATTTCAGCAACATTGGCATCAACAGGAACACCATCATTGTTTTTGCATCCGGCCGAGGCCATTCATGGCGATCTTGGCATGGTGCGCCGCGGCGATATTGTGCTGTTGATATCCTATTCGGGCAGTACCGAAGAAATTGTGCGGCTGTTGCCGGCGTTCAAAAGACTGGATGCACGATTGATTGCGATGACTGGTAATCCGTCAAGCATCATTGCAACAAGTGCCGAAATCAGCCTTGATATCTCGGTTGATCGCGAAGCTTGCCCGTTGAACCTGGCACCAACAACATCCAGTCTAAATTCGCTTGTTCTTGGTGATGCGATTGCTGTTGCCCTGATGGAGGCGCGCGGCTTTCAAGAAAGCGACTTTGCCAACACCCATCCGGGCGGTGCGCTTGGTCGCCGGTTATTGACGCGTGTTCGTGATAAGATGCGATCCCAGAACCTGCCTTTTGTCGATGCAACGGCGTCGGTTCAAGATGCGCTGTTGGTGATGACTGAAGGTCGTCTTGGGCTTGCATTGGTTGGCAGCCGTGACAAATTATCCGGCGTGATCACCGATGGCGATTTACGCCGCTTGCTGGTCAATGGTGCCGATTTGAAAAGCACCAAGGTTTGTGATGTCGCCAGCTCAGTGCCATTAACGATTGGCCCTGACGAGATGATGGGGGCGGCTGAGGCAAAAATGCTGGAATCGAGGGTGCAATGTCTTGTGGTGATTGCCGAGACTGGCCATGTCGATGGTGTGATCCAGATTTATGAATAGGCATTTAGGCCGTTTTTCACGGTGATATCATCCGGTTTTAATCCAATTTTTTTCTACTAGCCTTTGTTTTTGGGCGGATAAATATTATGAAGCTCGACGCCTTTGACTATAGCCTTCCCGCTGAAAA
>JAFMNI010000033.1:9360-14674 GCA_017859295.1 Candidatus Puniceispirillum sp.
TGCGGCTTGTTTGACAAGGCTTGAACTTGACGCCTGTCTTGATCGTTATGGCAGCATGCCTTTGCCGCCCTATATCGCCCGCCCAGATGGTGCCGAACCAGCCGACCGGCAAGATTACCAAACCATGTTTGCCCGCCATCGTGGGGCGGTGGCGGCGCCAACAGCCGGACTGCATTTCACCGATAATCTGGCCAAAGCCATTGCCGCTACCGGCGCACGCATTCTGCCAGTCACGCTGCATGTTGGCGCGGGCACTTTCCTGCCGGTGACAGCTGATGATATCAAAGATCACAAAATGCATAGTGAATGGGGTCAGATCAGCGCCGAAACCGCAACCGCCATTGCCGAGGCGCGTGCCAATGGCGGGCGGGTTATCGCCGTTGGCACAACCAGCTTGCGAATTCTTGAGGCCTGCTACCAGCAACATGGTGCGGTGATCGAATTTGCCGGTGAAACTGATATTTTCATCACACCCGGATATGAATTTGGCGTCATTGACGCATTATTGACGAATTTTCACCTGCCAAAATCAACCTTGCTGATGCTTGTCAGCGCCTTTGCTGGCATGCAAAAAATTGCCATGGCTTACCGCCATGCCATTGCCAATGATTACCGCTTTTTCTCTTATGGCGATGCCTGTTTTATGACACGCAACCCATCTCCTGATATCATCGCCAGTATTGCCGCCATTGCTGATCAATAATGGCCAGCCTTGCTGCTTTCAAATCAATCAACGGATTTTGCCATGTCTGAACAAACTGAAAAATTTGGGTTTACCCTGAAAGCCACTGATGGCATGGCGCGTCGGGGTCGTTTGACCACCGCATGGGGCGCGGTTGAAACGCCGGTTTTTATGCCGGTTGGCACCGCCGCCACGGTAAAGGGCATGATGCCAGATTCGGTAAAATCAACCGGTGCCAGCATCATTCTGGCAAATACCTATCATCTTATGCTTCGCCCCGGAGCCGAACGTGTTGCACGGCTTGGCGGGGTTCGCAAAATGATGGGATGGGACGGCCCGCTATTGACAGATTCCGGTGGGTTTCAAGTGATGTCGCTTGGCCCGCTTCGCAAGCTTGATGAAGATGGGGTGACTTTTAAATCGCATCTTGATGGCAGCAAGCACCGGCTTACACCCGAACGCTCTACCGAGATTCAGCATCTTCTTGATGCAACCATCACAATGGCCTTTGATGAATGTACGCCATTTCCGGCAACCAAGCCGGTTGCCGCTGAATCAATGGCTTTGTCGATGCGATGGGCCAAACGGTCACGCAGCGCGTTTCAGGCACGCACCGGTTATGGCCAGTTTGGCATTGTCCAAGGGTCGGTATTTCCTGATTTGCGAGCCGAGTCTGTTGCTGCGCTTGAGGAAATTGATTTCGAAGGCTATGCCGTTGGCGGTCTTGCCGTTGGCGAGGGGCAGCAAGCGATGTTTGAAACGCTTGAGGTTACAACGCCGCTGATGCGGCAGGACAAGCCGCGCTATCTGATGGGGGTTGGCAAGCCATCCGATCTTGTAGGCGGGGTGGCGCGCGGTATTGATATGTTTGATTGTGTTTTGCCAACAAGATCTGGGCGAACCGGACAGGGATTTACCCGCCGCGGGCCGGTGAATTTGAAAAATGCCCGCCATGCCGACGATCCGCGCCCGCTTGATGAAGCTTGCGGCTGTCCGGCCTGTTCGCGCTATAGCCGTGCCTATCTTCACCATCTGTTCAAGGCCGAAGAAGTTTTGTCACTGATGCTGCTTAGCTGGCATAATCTTCACTATTATCAAGATCTGATGGCCGATATGCGGCTTGCGATCGAAGCTGGCAGTTTTGCCGATTATGAAGCCAATTTTCACGCGATGCAGGCAATGGGAGATATCGAGCCATTGTGAGCAAGTCAAATCAGCCCTCAAAGCCAAATGCCCATAAAGACCTGCGCGGCTGGTTAATCGAGGCCGCCGCGCATGAAGGGTTTTTGCTGGCTGGCATTGGTCCAGCAGACATAGGGCCGGTAAACAGGGCAGGGCTGGCGGCGTTTCTGGATGATGCCTTTGAAGGCGATATGGGCTGGCTTCGCGATACGGCGGCAAAACGCCAACAGCCGCAGGCGATGTGGCCAGACGCTAAAACAGCGATTGTTCTTGGGATGAATTATGGCCCTGATCATGACCCGATGGATAATCTGGCGGCAAAGTCAGCAGGTAATATTTCGGTTTATGCGCGCGGGCGTGATTATCACGATCTGGTCAAGGGCAAGCTAAAACAGCTGGCAGGCCAATTTGCCGCGCAGACCGGCCATGCGGTAAAAGTGTTTGTCGATACGGCACCCTTGATGGAAAAACCATTGGCGCAAATCGCAGGCATTGGCTGGCAGGGCAAACATACAAATCTTGTCTCGCGCAAGGCTGGATCATGGCTGTTTTTAGGGGTGATCCTAACCGATGCTATTTTGCCTTATGATACGCCCGAAACCGATCATTGTGGTGGCTGTCGCCAATGTCTTGACATTTGCCCAACTAATGCGTTTCCCGCGCCTTACCGGTTGGATGCACGGCGATGTATTTCCTATCTGACAATCGAGCATAAGGGAGTGATTGATCGAAGTTTTCGTCAGGCCATTGGCAATCGCATTTTTGGCTGTGATGATTGTTTGGCAATCTGTCCTTGGAATAAATTTGCCAGTCTTGCCAAAGAGCAAAAACTAGCCGCCAAGGCCGGAACTGATTTGCCGCCACTTGCTGATTTGCTGAGACTTGATGATGCTGGTTTCCGCCAGTTTTTTGCGGGGACGCCGGTGCGCCGCGCCGGTTATGAACGGTTTTTGCGAAATGTGCTTATTGCGGCTGGCAATAGCGGCGATACTAGTTTGATGCCCATGGTTACGCCGTTTCTGGATCATTCGTCGGCTTTGCTGCGGGCGATGGCAATTTGGGCGCTTCGCCAGCTTGCTGAAGATGATATCTGGCAAGGGTTGCGCCGCGTTTATTTGCCCGATGAAGGCGATCAAACGGTGCGCCACGAATGGCAAGATAACTAGCTCCATTCTGCGCATCATCCAATGATTACCCACAAAAAAACAGCGACTTTGGGGAAAGCCGCTGTTTGATTATTTCGTTTTGACGCTGATTAGCCGTTGTGATAGCCGCGCTCGCCATGCTGGCTGAGATCAAGGCCCTCGATCTCGTCCTGCTGATCAACACGAAGCCCAATCACCGCACCAATGACTTTCAAAATCACATAGCTGGCAATGCCTGTCCAAAGAACCGTAATCGCAACCGATGCCAATTGAACCATAAACTGGCTTCCAGCTGTCACGCCATCGGCAAGCCCAAGCCCGCCAAAGGCTGGCAGTGCAAGATAGGCAACAAGCAAGCTTCCAAGAATGCCGCCAACACCATGAACGGCAAACACATCCAGTGAATCATCAATCTTTAACCGCACCCGGATCAGATCAACCGCAACATAACAGGCCACGCCGCCAGCAAGACCAATGATCAGACCCCCAGGAATGCCGATAAAGCCCGATGCCGGCGTTACGGTTGCCAAGCCGGCAACCATACCGGTTACGATGCCAACAAGCGATGGCCGGCCAAACCGGAACCATTCGATAAACATCCAGACAAGTGAAGCTGTTGCGGCGGCGATATGCGTTACCAAAAGCGCCATGCCGGCGCTGTTGCCAGCACCCAAAGCAGAACCACCATTAAAGCCAAACCAGCCAATCCAAAGCATGCTGGCACCAATCATGGTCAGAACCGGGCTATGCGGTGGCTGGACTGAGGTTGGAAAGCTGCGGCGTTTGCCAACAACAAGCGCACAAACCAGCGCGGCCGTACCGGCGGTTGCGTGAACGACAATGCCGCCAGCAAAATCCAGAACACCCCATTCAGCCATGATGCCGCCGCCCCAGACCCAATGCGTGACTGGTGCATAAACGGTCAAAAGCCAGATTGCCGAAAACAGCAGTATCGCGGCAAATTTCATCCGTTCGACATAAGCACCGATAATCAGCGCGGGGGTGATGATCGCAAAGGTCATCTGAAAGGCCGCAAAGACCGATTCAGGGATCGTGCCACTTGCCGAATCGAGTGTGATTTTGCTCATAAAGCTATTGGCAAGATCGCCAACCCATGCGCCATTACCTGAAAAGGCAAGTGAGTAACCTGCGATCACCCATAGAACCGACATCAATGCAGCAATGGCAAAATGATGCATCAGAACCGAAACGATGTTTTTAGACTGCACAAGGCCAGCGTAAAAAAGTGCCAAACCAGGCAAGGTCATCAACAGAACCAGCGCGGTTGCGGTCAATATCCATGCCGTGTCGCCACTATCGATGGCACTGTCGGCTGCAAAAACAGGACTGGCAACAAGGCTGGCGGCGATAAGGCCGGTGCCAAGCCGTTTGATTGCCGAAAAAGGAAACTGCATCACTGATACTCCATAATTTTGGGGCATACGCCAGATTTTGACGCATGATTACCGGCGCAGTCTGGTCATCGGCAGTGCCAAATCAAGGAAAATGCCGTAAATTTAATCAATGATCGCTATTTTGGTAACATTTAAGGCAAGATTCGCGTTCAATGCCTAAAATTTAATCAAATATTCATAAATAATAGCGTCAAAAGGCCAGTGAATATTGCTGGCATTGGCATGTGAACAGGGTTGCAAGCTTGCGCATTTCCCCCCTAGGCTGGATAAGCAAAAACAAGGGCTGGTGATGAACATTGGCACCGAATGGCGATGAGGGGAGATAGATCATGGCCCGCGTTCGTGATATCGGCATTGATGAAGTGCCTGAAGATGCCAAGCCGGTTTATCAGCGATTTGCCGATGAATATGGCCCGTTTTTAAATCAGGTGAAAATATTTGCCCACCGGCCGATTGCGCTTCGCCATCTGATGGGCATGCTTCTTGAAATGGCCGATAACCCCATTCTTGACAAGCGTCATCTCGAAATTGCCATTGTTACCGTATCGGCAATCAATCGTTGTGATTATTGTGTTGCCCATCATGGCCCGCGTTTGTTGGATTTTGGATTGCCACGGGCGGTTATTGACCGGATTCTGGATGAGGATTGCCCGGGTCTTGATCCGGTGGATCGTATGGTTCGCGATTATGCGGCGCAGGTGACGCGCGACCATAACCGCGTTGGTGATCGCCAGTTTGACGAGCTGCGTGCGCATTTCAGCGAAACCCAAATTGTCGAGCTGACGCTACGCATCACCCTTTGCACCTTTTTCAATAAATTCAATGATGTGATGATGCTTGAAATGGAGGATGAGGCAGCCATTTTCCACCATGAAACGGCAAAGCCTGCC
>JAFMNI010000184.1 GCA_017859295.1 Candidatus Puniceispirillum sp.
CGGCTATGCGGTGTTTTGACGGTTAAAGGCTGGCCCGGTTTTGCGCTGGTAATGATCTGATCAATTTGCTTTTGGATAAAGCTAAAAGCATAGCCGCTTGACGGCCTGATGGCGCCTCCATTTGCACCAATGCCGGTCAAATTCGGGTCACGCGGCGGCAGGATTGCCATCGGAATAACGCCTTTTTCGCGGCGGGTTATGCGATAGTCATCAATGCCAATAATCTCTTTTAAGTAACGCCTGATGGCAGAATCATAAAAAAGTTCGGGGGCGAGTGCGGGGGAAAATAAGGTTGATTCAACAAGCGCGTTACGCGCGCTGAAGGGAAGGCAATAGATAAAATGCATGCCGCGGCTCTGGTCGCAGCGAAAATCCATCAAAATTGCTGTTGTGCTGTCAAAAACATCACGATCGGCGGTGATTTCATAGCCGGAAAAATGCTGAAGCATCACCCCATCTTTCATTGATGGTGGGCGGCTGTCTAATATTTGCAACGCCTGTTTTGGGGCTGATGTTGGCTGAAAATCAACCCCTGCTGCAAGCGCCTTTTGGCGGCATTTTTCTAACCACTCATAGCGGTGAATTGCTGAGTAGGGGTGATTTTGTGACGATCTTTCGATCATGCGGTTGGGGCTGATAATGCGCCATTTAAACCATTGTTTGCGCGCGCCATCACTGGCGTCACGCAACCACGGCATTGCCCAAAAACCCCAGATGTGATCATCAGCCTTATGCGTTTCAGGGTCGATAATGGTGAAATGACGATCGGTAAATTCAGACGCTCTTGCGGCAAGTGATAAGCTGGCGCAGCCTGCCCCAAGACAATCAACGGCCATATGTTTAGCCATGTCATTTGATGCCTCATCTGACATGCGGCAAACCTCTTATCGCATCATGCAAATTTGACTCATGCGGTGCGGCTTTTTGAAACCGAAGACGCAATGTGCCAAAAGCGCGTAAGCTGCATCTTATTTTGGTGCTGATGCTGGTGCTTTGGCGGCCGCCATGCCAAGGATAGTTTTGCTGTACAAGCTGGACGCCAATTTGCCGGTAGACAAGCGCGGCAACGGCAATCGATATATGTGCGCGCAATGGCAAATAGGATAATCCAGCAATTCCGCTTTTGTAATAATCATCGGCCAAGGTCAAAAGGCGCGAAACGGCATTTGTGACCGGCAATGCCGCATTGTCACCGGGTGTTTTTGCCAGCGCGACAATCTGTTCAGGGGCAAGATCGCCAACCCAGCTTGCCGGAAGATAGCGCCGCCCTATGCCAGCATCTTCCAAAATATCGCGGGCGATATTGGTAAGCTGCATGGCAATGCCAAGATCAATCGCGTGACTCAGCGCTTGCTCATCGTCGCAATCAAGGACATTACACATCAAAATTCCGACGGTGCCGGCAACATGATAAGCATAGGACAGTAATTCGGCATCGGATTTGATGCGAACCGGTTTCTGGTCACTCAGCAGCCCGTCAATCAGCGCGACAATAACTTTAGTCGGAAATTTCTGTTTGGTCAAAAAGGGCTGGAAATGGGTTAAAAGTGGGTCGCTGGCAGTGCCAGCGGTCAAAAGATCCTTGCGGATATGGCCAAGCCGTTTTGGGCCATGTTGAATATCACCATCAGCCATATCATCAAGAACGCGGCAGAATTGATAAAGCCGTGCTGCCTTCATGCCCATATGCTGGCCTAGAAAGCGCCGCGCCCAGTGAAAGCTTTTCCCATAGACCGCAAGCGCTTTATCGGCTGTCATTGTCTCGCTATGGGCTGTGGTCACCATGATCTACCAAACTTCTGAAATGATTAGATCACAATCATAGCGCAGCAATAGGGGCTGTGGCGATGGTCTGTTTGTCTTCATCTTCGGCAACCAAACGTTCGACCACCTTTGCCGAGCATAAAACGCCCGGAATACCAGCGCCCGGATGGGCACCAGCGGCGGCAAAATAAAGATTGGGAATATGCGGGTCACGATTGTGAAACCGGAACCATGCTGATTGCATGAAAATTGGTGCAATCGAAAAACCAGCCCCATGCATTGACCGGTAATCATTTTTGAAATCTTCGGGTGTCATATAAAACGGATCCGAAATCACATTTTCCAGATCAGGCAAATTGGTTTCGGATAATGCCCTGATGATGCGTTTTTGCAAATCAGGCCCTGTCACGTTCCAGTCAATATCGGCGCGTAGATTTGGAACCGGACATAAGACGTAAAAACTGTCGCAGCCTTCAGGGGCAAAACTTTTATCGGTTGCGGTCGGGCGATGAAGATACAGCGAGAAATCATCGGCAAGGATTTTGCGATCAAAAATATCTGCCAGCAATTCCTTGTAACGCGGCCCCATCCAGATTGTGTGATGCGCAATATCGTCATAGGTTTTGCGTGTGCCGAAAAACAAAACAAATAAGCCCATTGAATATTGGGTCATTGATTCCGGCATCAGGCGTTTCCGGCCAGCGTTTTTTGCTGGCAGCATCTGGCTATAGACGGTTGGCGGGTCGCCATTGCAAATAACCCTGTCGGCGGCAAAATGCGTGCCGTCGGCGGTTGTGGCACCAATCGCCCGGCCATCTTTAAGATCAATGCTGGCAATATCGGTATTAAGGACAATATTTACCCCAACGCGGCGCAATAGCGCATCCAGCTCGGCAACAAGCCGGCCAGTGCCGCCCATGGCAAAAAACACCCCCCAGCGCCGCTCAAGATAATGGATTAGAGCATAGATTGATGTCGTGCTAAAAGGATTGCCTCCAACCAGCAAAGGGTGGATCGAAAAAGCCTGCCGCAATAATGGGTGTTTGATATATTTATTCACAATACCGGCGACTGAAAAATAGCTTTGTAATTTTAACAGGCTTGGAACCTGCGCCAGCATTGAGGTGAATTTGGAAAAAGGCTTGTCGGCAAGTTTTTCAAAGCCAACCTCAAAAATCGCCTTTGATGCGCCAAGCAATTTGGCATAGCCAGCAACATCATCTGGTGAAAATCGCCTGATTTCATCATTGGTATCTTCAATTGATGGGCGATAATCAAATTGCTCGCCCGTATGGAAATAAAACCGGTACCA
>JAFMNI010000034.1 GCA_017859295.1 Candidatus Puniceispirillum sp.
GTGCAGCTGATGGCCAAGCAAAAGCTGAAAGGCTATTACGGCAATATCGGTGAAAAGCAGTTCAAAAAATATTACGCCGAAGCTGTTCGTCGCCGCGGTGATACAGGCCAGAATCTTGTTGGTATTCTTGAATGCCGTCTGGATGCCGTATTGTACCGCGCCAAGTTGGTGCCAACCGTTTTTGCGGCACGTCAGACGATCAACCACGGCCATGTCATGCTAAATGGCAAGCGCTGTAACATTGCATCAGTGATGTTAAAGCCCGGCGATGTGATTAGCCTTAAAGAAAAGGCCAAGAACATTCCTGCGGTTCTTGAAGCGATTGCTTCGGTCGAGCGCGATGTGCCAGAATATGTTGATGCTGATCATAATAAATTTACGGCAACTTTTGTTCGGGTGCCAAGCCTTGACGAAGTGCCTTATCCAGTTCAGATGGAACCAAATCTGGTGGTCGAATATTACTCACGTTAAATCGTGATGGCTGGCCAAGGCTGCCACAAAACAACGAAGTTATTTAAAAAAGGGCGGCTCGAAAGTGCCGCCTTTTTTATTGCGATATCGCCTGATTATATGCAGATGATTATGGCGGTGCCGGTTTGTGCCGGTTCTGTTAATGCAGTTTTGGTAAAAGGCTTTTCATGCTAATATCTGGGCATGAACATATGTCGTGCGTTATTAAGCGATGCGCCAAATCTGGTTCGTCTGGCACATGAAGCCTATCGGCATTATATCGCTCGCATTGGCCGTCCGCCCGCACCGATGCTTGCCGATTTTACCCGCCATATTACTGATGACACAGTTTTTATTGCAACAAATGACATGATTTGCGGTTATGTGGTGCTTTGCCATGACTTGGTTTGCTGGCGGCTTGATAATATCGCCGTTGCGCCATCAAATCAGGGGCAGGGTATTGGGGCGGCATTAATCCGGCATAGCGAATTCTTCATGGCAAAAAGGCGGGCAGTGTCTTATCAGCTCTACACAAATGACTTAATGCATGAAAATATTAATTGGTATCGTAATTCTGGTTTTCGCGAGATTGCGCGTCGTGAAGAACATGGATTTAAGCGGGTCTATTTTGAAAAGACGATTCACCAACCATAGAGGTTTCCAATGAATGATAGCGATACTGACGCAAAAACCGGCTGGCCTGAGCGATATTATGCGGTGATTTTCACCGCCCAGCGCAGCCTAAGCGGCGATGATATGTATGAAATTACCGCTGATCGCATGGTGACTCTGGCACAGCAACAGCCCGGCTTTCTTGGGGTTGAATCGGTTCGGGGTGATGATGGGATTGGCATCACTGTTTCCTATTGGACCGGTCGTGATGCGATTACGCAATGGCGCGGCCATGCCGAACATATGGTTGCCCAAGCGATGGGACGGCAGGAATTTTATGATTGGTACCGGATACGCATTGCCGAGGTTGTGTCGGAACGCGCGTTCATGTCGGATAATATCGTTGAAAGCCACACCGCCGACTAGGGCTTTGCCAATAAATGCCAGCGGTGTGGTTTTGCTTATCCCGCCAGCCTAGCTTGGCTGGACGTTAATGCCATGTGTTTGAAACATTTCGGTCAATTCGCCCGTTTCATACATTTCACGAATGATGTCACAGCCGCCAACAAATTCGCCTTTTACATAAAGCTGTGGGATCGTTGGCCAATCCGAATAGGCCTTGATGCCTTCGCGGATATTGTCGTCTTCCAACACATTTATGCCGCGAAATTTAACGCCAAGATGCGATAGAACGCCCACAACCGCTGCGGAAAAACCGCATTGTGGAAAGACTGGTGTACCTTTCATGAAAAGCACAACTTGTTCGCTGCCAATTTCATTATCAATGCGGGTCTTGAGTGCATCATCCAACATTATTTTGCTCCTAAAACTGGGTATCATGCCCTGTTGGTAACGGGAATTTAATTTTGCGGTGCCGATGTTTGCAGGGCGAGTGCGTGTAACTCCCCGCCCATACGGCCACCAAGTGCCTTGTAAACCATCTGATGCTGCTGAACACGATTCTTGCCAGCAAAGGCGCTAGAGATCACGTTGCAGGCGTAATGATCGCCATCGCCGCGTAAATCTTCGATGGTGATGATGGCATCTGGAAAGGCGGCCTTGATCAGATTTTCGATTTCACTTGCTGCCATTGCCATGGTTGCTGCTCCTTTTCATGCCGCTTGGCTAAATGCTGTTTTGGCGATTACCTGCTGACTAGCCAGCCATCAATGCCGGAATACAGCCCTCAAACACAGCATTCAGATCTGCTATTGATATGGTGTCATTGTCACCAAATTTCAATTCGCCTTGATCGGAAACCATACCAAGTTTTGTGATGTCAATACCAGCCTCTTTTGCCGCGGCGATCAGCGCTTGACTGTCGGCTGTTGTGACAACAAACCGCGCTTGGTCTTCGCCAAAGGCCCAGCCGTGAAGATTGCCGGTCTTTGGCACTGCAATTTCAGCCCCAAATCCAGACCGCATGGCCATTTCGGCAATGGCAACAGCAAGCCCGCCATCAGCAATGTCATGCGCGGCGTTGATACCGCCGCCAAGGATCTGCTGGCGAACAAAACTGCCGGTTTTCTGTTCGGCCACAAGGTCAAGCGGTGGCGGCGCATAAATGCCATCATCGCCATGGTGCTGCTGATAGATGGATGCGCCAAGCCAGCCATCATCGGCTTTATCGCTTTGCCCGATTACGAAAATATCTTGATCTGCGGCAACAAAGCAATTGCCGACAGCGTCATCAACATTCTCGATCACCCCAACCATACCGATTACCGGACAGGGCTGGATGGCCTTGCCATCAGTTTCATTATAAAGCGATACATTGCCTGATACGACGGGCGTATCGAGCTGGCGTGCCGCATCGCCCATACCAAGCACTGACTCAACAAGCTGGGTCATGATTTCCGGCTTTTCGGGATTGCCAAAATTCAGGTTATTGGTAATCGCCAATGGCGTTGCGCCAATTGCCGACAGATTGCGATAGGCTTCGGCGACTGCCTGTGCGCCACCCATTTTCGGGTCGGCCTCTACATAGCGCGGCGTGCAATCGGTACTCATCGCAAGGCCGCGTTTGCTGCCATGAACCCTGACCAATGCAGCATCTCCGCCCGGCCCAGCGATGGTGTCGGCCATCACCTGACTGTCATATTGCTCATAGATCCAGCGGCGGCTGGCAAGATCAACATGACCAAGCATGGTTTTCAACATATTGGTAATGGGGGCATCATTGGTGATATCGCTGCTGGCAAGCTGTTTGCGAGTTGGTGCATCACCATGCGGGCGGTCATATTCCGGCGCATCATCGACCAATGGACCAATCGGAATATCACAGGCGGTACCACCATCTTTCAGCAGGATTAATCGGCCAGTTTCGGTCACGCGGCCAATTGGCATGAAATCAAGATCCCATTTATTGAAAATGGCGCGTGCGGTTTCGGTTGCATCGGGTTTCAGCACCATCAGCATCCGTTCTTGTGATTCCGACAGCATCAATTCATAGGCTGACATGTTTTCTTCGCGGGCAGGCACAAGATCGAGATCAATCTCCATGCCAAGTCCGCCTTTTGATGCCATTTCGACCGATGATGAGGTCAGTCCAGCCGCGCCCATATCCTGAATCGATAAAACCGAGTCAGAGGCCATCAGCTCTAGGCAGGCCTCCATTAGCAATTTTCCGGTAAAAGGATCGCCAACCTGAACCGTTGGCCGCTTGCTTTCGGTTTCGTCAGAAAATTCAGCCGATGCCATGGTTGCGCCATGAATGCCGTCACGGCCGGTTTTGGCACCAACATAAATCACTGGATTGCCCGGGCCTGTTGCGGCCGAGCGGAAAATACGATCGCTATTGGCAAGGCCAACCGCCATGGCATTAACCAAAATATTGCCGTTGTAGGATTTGTCGAAATTGACCTCGCCGCCAACGGTTGGAATGCCGATGCAATTGCCATAGCCGCCAATGCCCAATACAACGCCGCCAACAAGATGGCGGGTTTTTTCATGCTCAGCCGCGCCAAACCGAAGCGCATTTAACAGCGCCACAGGCCGCGCGCCCATGGTGAAGACATCGCGCAAAATACCGCCAACGCCGGTTGCCGCACCCTGATATGGCTCGATAAAAGAAGGGTGGTTATGGCTTTCGATTTTGAAAATGGCAGCAAGCCCATCACCAATATCAACCGCACCGGCATTTTCGCCAGGTCCTTCAATGACTTGTGGGCCGTCAATGGGCAGGGTTTTCAACCATTTCTTTGATGATTTATACGAACAATGCTCCGACCACATGGCCGAAAAAATGCCAAGCTCACATAAGTTTGGCGTGCGACCAAGACGCTGATTGATCAGATCCCATTCATCACGCGACAAGCCCATTGTGGCGGCGTTTTCAAAAGTCATTACATCCGATGCTGAAGTCATGATACCAGCGCCTCAAGAGATTTTAACAGGAATTTGGCACCATCAGTGCCGCCATGTAATTTAGACATGGCACGTTCAGGATGTGGCATCATGCCAAGAACGCGGCCATTGCTTGATAACACACCGGCAATATCACGCGATGCCCCATTCGGATTGACCGGCCCGCCAGCATCGCTGGCGGCATAGCGGAACGCCACCTGACCATTGCCTTCGATCCGGTCAAGCTCGTCCGCATCGGCAAAATAATTGCCCTCATTATGGGCGATCGGAATTGTCAGATCTTCGCCAAGATCAAGACCGGCGGTAAAGGGCGAGGCCAAGGTTTCACAAGGCCGCAATCCAACATTGCGGCAGCTGAATTTCAAACCGGCATTGCGGATCAGAACCCCCGGTACCATGCCGGTTTCGGTTAGAATCTGAAAGCCGTTGCAAATGCCCATCACCGCACCGCCGCGCGCTGCATGATCAAGCACAGCATTCATGATCGGCGAGCGGCCAGCAAGCGCGCCGCAGCGCAGATAATCGCCAAATGAAAAGCCACCCGGAATGATCACAAGGTCGGCAGCGTCAAGCGAAGCTTCTTTATGCCAGACAAGGGCAGGGCGGCGGGACGTCAATTGTTCGATGGCAACCATCATATCCCGATCGCAATTCGATCCTGGGAAAACAATGATGGCAACACGCAAGGCTGAGAGGGTCATGGTCTTTTTCGCATTACTGGTTAGGGGTGACGCGGTGATACATCCAAATCTATTGTTCGTCCGGAATGTCGATTGAATAATCCTCAATCACTGTGTTCGACAGCAATGTTTCGCACATGCGGGCAACGCGCTGGCGAAGCCGTGCCGGATCGGTTTCGTCGATTTCAAGCAGAATTTGCTTTCCAACCCGCACATCACCAACCTCGCTAAAGCCAAGATCATTGAGTGAATGCGAGATTGCCCGACCTTGCGGGTCAAGAACACCTTCTTTTAGTGATATATTTACAATGGCTTGCATCTTTATGCCCTTTATTGTTGTGGTCTATGCATGGCGCGGTCGCCATTTACGAGTCGATTTGCGGCACCTTGACACCAAGGCGCCGTGCAATTTCCTGATAGGCCTCGACAAGCCCGCCCAAATCGCGGCGAAACCGGTCTTTATCCATTTTCTCGTTGGTTTCTGCATCCCAAAGGCGACAATTATCGGGGCTGATTTCATCAGCAAGCATGATTTCAACGCCATCTTCGGTGTCATAACGTCCAAATTCCAGTTTGAAATCAATCAGCCGGACGCCAATTCCAAGAAACAGGCCAGTCAGAAAGTCATTAATGCGTAATGTGTCTTCGACAATGATTTCCATCTCTTCCGGTGTGGCCCAGCCAAACGTGAAAATATGCTCTGGTGCAATAATCGGATCACCAAGGCTATCGTCTTTCAGGCAAAATTCAACAAGGGTGTTGTTTAGCATTGACCCTTCTTCAAGCCCAAGACGCGGGCAGATGGATCCGGCAGCAACATTGCGAACCACCACTTCAACCGGAATGATTTCCAATTTGCGGATCAGCTGTTCGCGATCGCTGATGCGGCTGATGAAATGGTTGGGAATGCCAAGTTCGCCAACGGCCATCATGATATGTTCGCTGATGTAATTATTTAAAATGCCCTTGCCGGAAATCACGTCTTTTTTCTGCGCATTAAAAGCGGTTGCATCATCTTTGAAATGCTGGATTAGCGTGCCATCTTCTGGGCCTTCAAAGATGACTTTGGCCTTGCCTTCATAGAGCGGTGTCTTTTGTGTCATGGTGTAAACCCTAGTTTCTGCCAGATCATGGCCTCATTTTAATGAATTAGCCAAAAACCCGATCAAAGATTGTGTCGACATGGCGGAAATGCTGTTCAAGATCGAAAAGCGCGTCAAGCTCGCTGCTTGTCAGTTTGGCCGCTACATCTTCATCGGCTTTTAACTTATCAAGATAGCTGCCGCCCTCGGCCCAGATTTTCATCGCATTGCGCTGAACATAGACATAGGAGTCTTCGCGGCTCACCCCTTTTTGCGTGAGTGCTAGCAACACCTGCTGTGAATGTACAAGCCCGCCAAGCTTGTCGAGATTAGCCTGCATTGTCTCAGGATAGATCAACAGGTTTTCAATCACGCCAGCCAGACGATGAAGCGCAAAATCAAGCCCGATGGTGGCATCAGGGGCGAAAACGCGCTCAACCGATGAATGCGAGATATCGCGCTCATGCCATAGCGCCACATTTTCCAATGCAGGCACGACCGCAGCACGAACAATACGGGCAATCCCAGTCAAATTCTCGGTCAGAACCGGATTGCGCTTATGCGGCATGGCTGATGACCCTTTTTGGCCAGCCGAGAAAAATTCTTCAGCCTCACGCACTTCGGTGCGCTGAAGATGCCGGATTTCGGTTGCAAGCCGTTCAACCGAACTTGCCACGACGCCAAGCACGGCAAAGAACATGGCATGACGATCACGCGGAATCACCTGCGTTGACACAGGCTCAATCGTCAGCCCCATCTTGTCGGCAACATGGGCTTCGACCGCCGGATCAATGTGCGCGAATGTGCCAACCGCGCCTGAAATGGCACAAGTGGCGATTTCGCGTTTGGCGGCGACAAGCCGTTCACGGCAGCGGCTAAATTCGGCGTAAAAACCGGCCAGTTTCAGCCCAAAGGTAACGGGTTCGGCATGGATGCCATGACTGCGGCCAATGGTCGGCGTGCGCTTATGCTCAAAGGCGCGTTTTTTCAGTCCGGCAAGCAACCGGTCAATTCCCTCGATCAGCAGATCACTTGCCCGCGCCATCTGCACCGACAAGGTGGTGTCAAGAACGTCAGATGAGGTCATGCCCTGATGAACAAAGCGCGCATCTTCGCCAATATATTCGGCCAGATTGGTCAGGAATGCGATCACATCATGTTTGGTTTCGCGCTCAATCTCATTGATTCGGTCAATGTCAAAGGCGCCTTTTTCCCAAACTATGGCGGCTGCCGATGCGGGGATAACCCCCAATTTTGCCTGTGCGTCACAGGCATGTGCTTCGATTTCAAACCAAATCTGGAACTTGCTTTCCTCAGACCAGATGGCGCTCATTTCCGGTCGGGAATATCGCGGGATCATAACTCTAATACCTTTTGCGTTAAATGGAGGTTGGTTGTACCATTGAGATGCGCAAAAAGCCAGCGCATAACTAGCCATTGTGGCTATTTTGCAAGGGGGCATCTACATGCTGATTCGCCGATTGGTTGTTACCGCTTTGATGCGTGTTGCGCAAAACCCTGCCGTGCAGAAAAAGGCTGGCGAAGTGGCGGGCAAGGCGCTTGATGCGGCGCGGCCATCATTGCTGCGGGCAAGTCGGAAAGCGGGTGAATTAACCCGCAAAGCCGCCAAAAAAATATCGGACGATCGCTAAGCACCGCTTTGCCGCGATAAAGCCATGATTTTACAGATGGCCAAGGCTTTTAAAACTGACGCAACTGGTGCCAGCAACGATCAAATGATCATGAAGCGCAATGCCCATCACCGCCAACGCCTTTTTAATGTCTTTTGTCACTTCGATATCGGCGCGTGAAGGCTTGGTTTCTGCCCCCGGATGATTATGCACAATGATAACCGCATGGGCGAAATGCCGCAGCGCGAGATTGACGATTTCACGCGGATAGACCGAGGTTTGATTGACCGTTCCGCGTGAAACCGTCTCATCAGCAATCAAACGGTTTTGGCTATCAAGGCATAAAACCATCACATATTCGATTGGTTCATGTACCAGTTTGCTGATGCAATAATCCTGAACTTCCATCCAATGCGTCAAAACTGGCTTTCCCTTGACGCGTGAATGGCTGATCTGAAGACCGGCGGCTTCAGCAAATTTTACCGCGGCAATCGCGGCATCACCCATATCTTTGATTGGACGAAGCTCATCAGGGCTGGCACGCAGAACTGCCGACAGGCTTTTGAATGTTTTGATCAGCCTTTTGGCCAAAGGTTTGGTATCGCCGCGTGGTGCCCCAGCATAAAGTAGCATTTCCAAAATTTCTAATTCGGTAAGGGCGGCACTACCTTTTTCAAGCAATTTACCGCGCATGCGGGCGCGGTGTCCCTTGGCGTGGTCAGCTGGCGTGGCGCGTTTGCCCGAATCTGGTGAAGGTTTGGTCATATCCAAACAGATAACCCAAACGGATTAAAAGTCGGTTAACCGCAGTGCTTTTTGAAATTTAACGAGTCGCTTGTTAGCCGTTATAGGGTGGCAGGGTGAAACCAGCCGGCGAAAGCGTGAAAATTTCAGCATCGCCATCGGTAATGCCAATGGAATGTTCAAATTGGGCAGACAGGCTTTTATCGCGCGTTACCGCCGTCCAGCCATCATGTAGAATTTTGGTTTCCGCCCGACCAGCATTGATCATTGGTTCGATGGTGAAAATCATCCCCGGTTCAAGAATCATTCCACTGCCGGCTTCGCCATAATGCAAAACCGTAGGGGCGGTGTGAAATACCTGTCCAAGACCATGGCCGGTAAAGTCACGAACCACCGAAAAGCGGCAGGATTCGGCATAGGATTGGATTGCATGGCCAATATCGCCAAGCGTGTTTCCGGCACGCGCCGCCGCGATGCCGCGCATCAGGCAATCATAGGTCACTTCGGTCAGGCGCTTGGCTTTGATCGACGGCGCGCCAACATAGAACATGCGCGATGTATCGCCGTACCAGCTATCAAGAATGACAGTAATGTCGATATTCAGAATATCACCATCACGAAGCGTTTTTGGCCCGGGGATTCCGTGACAAACAACATGATTAAGCGAAATGCAGGTCGATTTTGGAAAGCCTTTATAATTCAGCGGCGCGGGGGTGGCACCATGCGCCAGAATATAGTCATGACATAAACGATCGAGATGTTCGGTGCTGGCACCGGCAATCACATGCGGGGTGATCATGTCCAGCACTTCGGCGGCAAGGCGGCCTGCTTTATGCATGCCAGCAAAGCCTTCGGCACCATGTCGTATCACTGTTTCGCTTCGCATTGTCATCTCTATGGCGGCGGCAGATCAAAGCACGCCTTATCTTTTTGAATGATGTAATGCCGCTGGGATAGCATATTTTGCCAATCGCGAAACCTATAAACTGTAATTCTTGCGGTTGATCGGGGCATTGACGCATCAAGTCATTTGACAGTTTGGTTATATTTCAGCAAAGTCTGCCATCTTCATTTATCCGCATTTTCAAGGTTTTCACTCATGTCATCTTCTGCGAATCCTACCGCCGCCATTATTGTGATTGGCGATGAAATCCTGTCTGGCCGCACCAAAGACAAAAATATTGGCTGGCTTGCCGAACAGCTTGGCGCGCAGGGGATACAGCTTGGCGAGGCGCGGGTTATTGCCGATAAAAAACAGACCATCATTGATACGGTTCAAACATTGTCAAAGACGTATGATCTGGTCTTTACCAGTGGCGGCATCGGGCCAACGCATGACGATATCACAACCGATGCTGTGGCCGCCGCGTTCAATGTGCCGGTGATCCGCCATCCAGAGGCTGAACGTCGGCTTATTGCCCATTATGCCAATACCGATCTGGAATTTAACGCCGCACGTCAAAAAATGGCCGATATTCCAGATACGGCCGCATTGATTGATAACCCATTATCGGCGGCACCTGGCTATATCATTGGCAATGTTCATGTTCTGCCCGGGGTGCCAACCATCTTGCAGGCCATGTTTGAAGGGTTGAAACATAGATTACCCGGCGGTGTTGTGATGACACGGATCACGGTTCAATGTTCAACCGGTGAGGGTAATATCGCCACCATTCTTGCCGATGTCGAGGCGCGCCATGATGGGGTTAGCATTGGCAGCTATCCATGGATGAAGCCCGGTCAATTTGGCACGGCGATTGTTGTGAGCGGACTTGATGTTGCGGTGACCACCAGCGCGGCAAAAACGGTTGAGGCCGAAGTGCGCGCTTTTGGTGCCGAGGCGAATATCGTCAATGCTGATGGCACTTTGGCAGAGTAACCAATATCCAAGGGCGGCATGGCGTTTAACTTGGCTGGCCGAACTTTCAAAGCCCGAAAGGGCCTAACCCCAAGGACCTTTTGGCCGGCTGGGTTTTGATGAAGGGATAGAACTTCGCATTGATTGATTTGTGTTACGGCAAAATCGTTTGCGGGCATCTTGCTTCATCTCGTCAAAGCTGATTGGCCGTCCTGACCATGTTCTTGGTGGCTGGCCGCGGTCAAATAACGAAATGTGACTTTTCTTGAAAAAAGGGATCAGTGCCAGACCTGCCAAAAAGCCGCCAATATGCGCGATATAGGCAACCCCGCCGCCATCACCGCTAAACGATTGTGGCGCGGCGGCAAATTGAAGGCCAATCCAGCCACCAAGAACCAGCCATGCTGGCAAATTGATAAAACGGAAAAACACAATCACGATGAAAAGACAGCGCACCGCCGCCTTTGGGTGAAGCATCAAATAAGCACCCAAAACGCCGGCAATGCCGCCTGATGCGCCAACCATTGGCACTTGCGATGACGGGTCAATCAGGCCTTGTGCCAATGCCGCGAATGCGCCGCATAATAAATAGAAAATAATAAAGCGGCCACGCCCCATTGAATCTTCGACATTATCGCCAAAAATCCATAAATACAGCATGTTGCCACCAAGATGTAGCCAGCCACCATGCAAAAACATCGAAGTGATAAAGGTTGCCCAGTTTGGAACAATGATAAATTCGGCGGGAAGCGTTTCACCTTGAAACACAATTGCCGGAACAAAGCCGAATTGGTAAATCGCCACTTCGGCGGCAATGCCATCAAGCGATTGCTGCCAGAAAAAGGCAAAAACACAGGCAGCGATAATCAACCATACGATAACCGGTCTTCGGCTCGTGGCATTTTCATCAAAAAGCGGAAAGAAAAACATGATTTTGTCCGAAGGTGATTATCAACAGCAATCTAGCGCCCCTCACCATCAACGGCAAACAACTTTCACAAATAGGCAGTCATGGCCATGACGTGATTGCGCGAATGTGCCGTGACGCGGCGATGCGAATGTGCCGTGACGCGGTTGTGCGGTTGCGCGAATGATGATTCTGAACATCACCAACGGCAATTGGGACTCACCATAATGGCGGATGTTCGGATAATTCACGGTTTTGGTGATTAGGCTCTTGCCAAAATGCCGCGATCAGGGGGCAAAGCTTGGCCGGGTGATTGATCAATTCTTGCGCCATGATGCAAACTTGTTTATGCCGGAAATACTGGAAATACCGGTTTTATCATAGGAGTTTTGGGGTGTCAGTCGGTTCTATTGATTTTGGTGATTATATCGCCAGCTATCCGGATTTTCCAAAAACCGGCATTTTGTTTCGTGATATCAGCCCGCTATTGGCATCTGCCGAGGGCATGGCACAAGCGGCTGATCAGTTTGCCGCGCAATTATCCGGTTTTGATATTGATTTGATTGCTGGCATTGAATCGCGCGGTTTTCTGTTTTCCACTTTGTTGGCATCGCGGATGAATATCGGGTCAATGATGGTTCGGAAACCTGGGAAATTGCCTGGCACGCTGGTGCGGGCTGGATATGATCTTGAATATGGCACTGCTGAATTGACGGTTCAGCAAGATGCGCCCATCCAAGGCCGGTCGGTTCTGATCATTGATGATCTTCTTGCCACTGGCGGAACGATGCTTGCTGCCAAAACATTGCTTGAATCATGCGGTGCTGTTGTTCCTGCCGGTGCCGTGGTGATCGAATTGGTGGCACTTGGCGGCCGCGCCGCGTTGGATATGCCGCTTATCACGCTAAAGGCGTATGATGACTAGATTTGATCCGCAAATAACGCTTCTGGTTGTCGCGCTTGAAAATGAGCTTCCGCGTGACATGGCCGCCGGGTGGACCATTGTTTATACCGGTGTCGGCAAGGTGAATGCGGCCATTGCCCTTGGCGATGCTATTGCCATGCACCAGCCAAAACAGGTGGTGAATTATGGCAGCGCAGGTGCGTTACGCCCCGGTCTTGCTGGCCTTCATCGGGTAACCCGCTTTTTGCAACGCGATATGGATGTGCGCGCTTTGGGATTTGCGCTCGGACAAACGCCATTTGAAGATGATGCTGAGATTCTTGCCGGTACTGGCGGGCTAAGCTGTGGCACTGGCGATCAATTTGTTAGCGCGCCGCCTGAATTGACAAGTGATCTCGTTGATATGGAGGTCTATGCGCTTGCCAAGATATGCCAACAAAAGGCAATTGATTTTCACTGTTTCAAATTCATTTCGGATAATGCCGATGGCGATGCGGCACATGATTGGAGCCAGCAATTGGCCATTGGTGCCAAGCTGTTTTCCGCTGAAATTCTGCAACAATAAGTCCTGAAAAATTGTTTTTTGCCAATGGTGATCGCCAGTCGACACCAACGCCGCCTATTGACGCGGATAATTCCTTCTGAGACGCTGTCGCCTAATGCTTTGTGCCGGTTTCAAACAGGCTTGTTATGGGCGTGCCGGCAAAGCAAATGGATCACCGTGAAAAGCCAGAGATAGCGGCATTGACGGTGCGATGATGAGGGGTTTATTTAGATCAATGTAAAAGGGGGATGATATGCTTAAAACGGCCGAAATTATGCCTTTAACGGGCGCGCTTGGTGCCGAGGTGAGTGGGGTACAGCTTGCCGATCTTGTGAAACGCAATGACAGCAGCAATGCTGAACAGCTTTTCCAAATGCTGGTTGAAAATAAAGTTCTGGTGTTTCGTGACCAGCATCCCGACCCGCAAACACATGTTGATGTTGCAAAATTGATTGGTGATCTGGCACCGGCGGTGCCGATGTATCCAAAAGTTGCCGGTTATGAGGATATCATCATCATCCGTAATGATGACGATAACCCGCCGGAAAATGAGGTTTGGCACGCTGATATGACCTATCGCGAAGTGCCGATTTTTGCCTCGGTTCTTCATGGGGTGCATATTCCGCCAGTCGGTGGCGACACATTATGGGTCGATATGGTTGCTGTTGCCGAGGGTCTGTCAGCGCCAATGCGGCAATTTTTAACCGGATTAACGGCGCGGCATACGATTCAAAAGGGATTTTCCTTTGTTAATGAAAACGGCCAAAATGACCGCGCGGCCGAGCTTGCCGACACCATCAATCGAGAAAAAGCCACCAACCACCCGGTTTTGCGAAAACATCCGGTGTCGGGCGCTGAAACCTTATTTGTGAATGCGGCCTTTACCGAAGCGATTAACGAGCTGGCAGCCGATGAATCCGATGCCATGCTTCGTCATCTCTATAGCTGCATTGATAACCCGCGATATCAAATGCGGGTGAAATGGCGACCCGGAACGGTTGTAATGTGGGATAATTGGGCGACCCAGCATTATGCTTGCGGCGATCATTACCCGTCATTCCGCGAGGTTCAGCGGGTTACGGTTAGCACGCCAAGATATGCAAGCCTTGGGCTGAATTAATTGATGTTTTGGGGTTTGGGTCTTAAAACAGAAAATGGGCATACAAAGCGCAAAATTGCGGCTCTGTATGCCCATGATTGACAGCCCTAAAGGGCCTTCAGATTAACCGCTGAAGTTTTGCCATTCTGGCCGGTCTCAAGCTCGTAAGAAACCATCTGGTCTTCTGCCAAGCCGTCCATGCCTGAATTTTGAACAGCTGTAATATGAACGAATACATCTGTTGATTTGTCTTCTGGCTCAATAAAGCCAAAACCTTTTTGTGGATTAAACCACTTAACTTTTCCTGTGCTCATAATTTTCTCCTATGAACGTTCGTTGAAGGAAAGCAACTTGTGTTCATTGAAGAAACCGTACCGCTAACCATTACTCTAAAAGACTAGAGTAAGGAGCCAATAGCAGACCTTGATCAAGAAGTCTTGTTAATAAGCGATGTTTGTGTCGATTTAATTTTTGACGCGACCGGCCTGTAATCGCAGGGCGGCTAGTCGCTTGACGCCAGTCGCCTGCCGCCAGTGCCCTGCGACCAACGCCAAGGATCAATCAGGGAATTCTGTTTTTTTGAACGATGGT
>JAFMNI010000185.1 GCA_017859295.1 Candidatus Puniceispirillum sp.
GGTTTTTCTTTACAACGAAGGCTGTCAGGTTGGGAGATGTGTCTGTTGTTATCCCTTTTCGTTACACTCGAATTCTTTTTTCTTTAGCTGCCGGCATCCTGATTCTTAGCGAGCAAGTAGACGCGGTTATGCTATTTGGCAGTGCTTTGACGATTTTGTCCGGTCTTTACATCTGGCGCAGAGAAATTGTGACTCAAAATTAAAATAGGCGAGGCAATTTCTCGCCCAGCCTTTATCGTTTTGTTAGCCAGTGATGCTAATGGACAAACTGTCTTAGCCCCGTAAAACTGTGCCATAATTTGATAGATACGGAGGATCAGAATTATGGCCCGCAAACGTCACTCAGACGAGGATATTTTGAAGCTGTTGCGTGAGATTGAGGTGCATGTTCATAGCGGCATGGATGTTGTCAGTGCTTGCCGTAAGGCCGGCGTGTCAGACAAGACTTATTATGCCTGGCGCAAGAAGTTTGGTGGAATGGGGCGCTCACAGCTCAGCGAGATGAAGTCTCTTCAGAAAGAAAACGATCGGCTAAAGAAGATCGTAGCTGAACTTGAGTTGGACAAGTTGATCTTGAAGGAAAGCCTGGATTTTTTGAAGCCAAAGGTCTGACGAAGGACCAACAACGTCAGGCCGTTATTCATACAAGGCAAAAACTCAACATATCCGAGCGACGTACTTGCAAAGTGTTGGGCGTTGCCCGTTCAACGCTGAAGTACAAACCCGTTCAACATGATGACGAAGCCCTACGTTTGGCCATGATTAGATTGGCTAAGGCGTATGGTCGCTACGGTTACAGGAAGATAACCCAGTTGCTGCAAATAGACGGCTGGAAAGTCAATCATAAGCGCATAGAGCGTTTGTGGCGTGAAAAAGGTTTGCAACTTCCGCAGCGCCATAAGAAACGAAAACGTCTTTATCACAAAAACAGTTCAGTCATCAGGCTGAGGCCTCACCATCAAAATCATATTTGGAGTATCGACTTTGTGCACGACAAGCTCACAAATGGGCGTGGCTACAAAATTCTAACGGTCATTGATGAATACACTCGAGAAGCGCTTTGTGTTGCCGTCAGGTCCAAGATGAATGCCAATGATGTGCTGGACGTATTGTTTGATCTGATCTTGAAGCGCGGAAAGCCAAAGTTCATTCGCTCCGACAACGGCCCTGAGTTCATTGCTAAACATCTTCAAACTTGGCTCAGAAAAGTGGGCATTGAACCAATCCAAATTTATCCAGGCTCACCTTGGGAGAACGGCTATAATGAACGCTTCAATGGCACCTTACGGAACGAGGTTTTAAATGCGGAGTGGTTTTACACTGTCCATCAAGCCCAAACGGCAATCAAAGCCTGGCTTCGCCAATACAATCACATCAGGCCGCATCACGGTCTGAATATGCGACCTCCAGTACCTGAAACACTAATAGAGAAATCAAAAAATACTGGTACAGAAAATTGGGGCTAGACAAAGGCAGCGAAGGTTAAACAAAGGCGAGTATGAGCGTCTGGAGCAAGCGTCCCATCTAACTCTCAATCCTCACATATGGCCTATCGTTGTCTTTGCTATTGAAACAGGAATGAGGAGAAGTGAAATCCTTGGTCTTACTTGGGACAACATCAGCCTGGAACTACAGCTTGCTTATCTCCCATTTACCAAGAATGGAACAAGCAGAGAAGTTCCCTTGTCTACAAAGGCAGTCCAAGTCTTGAGCAACCAGAGGTCACGGCAGGACACCCCTACTCCATTCCCGGTAAATGCTAACGCCTTCAGACTAGCATGGGAACGTCTAAGAAAACGTGCTGACTTGTGTGACCTCAGGTTCCATGACCTGCGCCATGAAGCAATAAGTAGGTTCTTTGAAATGGGGTTAAGTATTCCTGAGGTGGCAGTCATATCGGGTCATAAGGACGCTAGGATGCTCTTTAGGTACACTCATCTTAGGGCAGAGGATTTAGTTAACAAGATAAGTTAGGAATCCTAAGCCTAAAATCACACCCCAGTACCCATCTTAGTCTCACGACTTCAAAAAAGCGGGCTAAAAGGTCGGTTGTTGGCTCTTTTATCACTGCATTTATAATTTTGCTTTGATTGTCAAAAGGCAGTCTGAGAAGCAACTAGTCAACGTTGATAGCTTCAAATTTCCCAACAAATGGTCCCAGCCCAATCCAATTGGGAGCGCCAGCATTGTATTGAACACGCAAACCATAGTCAGTGATAAAGAAAGTGAATTTAATACTGCTGGTCCTTGGGGTGATGATAAAAGGATCATCCAAGTTAATGATGCCAACAAGCTTTGGAATTGAGGCGTGAGTACATCTATCCACCCCCCCAATTGCAGTTTTGTCTGTCTCGTCTGGACGTGTCAAAGAATTGTTTATAAAAAACGCATCAATTTTACCGGTGCTCCCTGGCGAGTCTATGAAGCCTGAGAAACACTTTGTGGAGTCGCCAAAATTGTCCATGCGGTACGCATGATCAGCAAAGTTGCCAACAACTGTTGACGTTGATCCAGTGCTCGTAGAGTAGTATGTGTTACCATCACTGTGAAGGTGAGAGCCTTTAACAGCAACTGAAGTGTCCATGATCACGTATGGGTGGGTGTAAGTTCCCTCAGGAGGCGCGTAAGCGGTACCTACAAGCGCAGCTTCACTCGCGCCAACACCGCCAATTAGCTGCGCAACATCAACTGTGTAACCAGAAGTATTATCCCAAATTTTAACACATGAAGTTTTATTCATGGTGGCGTTAGTAGAGGCTCCAACCTTTCCAAACGGGTGTGCTTTACACAAGCCTAACTCATAAAGTTTAACTTCATACTTGTCAGGCGTCTTTCTGCAAAAAACTCCAGAACCAGGCGCTGCCGTGGTGCACTTCGGCAAACTCTCAGGCGCGGCATCAACTACAGCGGCAAAAGGCTTATTTGCTGAGAAAGCAGATAATAAAAGTACTGTAGCAGCTAGAAGTAATTTTCTCATTTTACACTCCACCAACTGCAGCAACGAACTTGGTTTGGATTACAATTGCGTTATTA
>JAFMNI010000186.1 GCA_017859295.1 Candidatus Puniceispirillum sp.
CCGGCTGAACAAACGGGTGATCGCGGCGCTGATACAGCCGCGCTGAGCCGCGCAACGGTTCAGCAGTTTGAGCAATATATCAAGCTGAATAAGAAGATCGCGTCAGAAGTGTTAAGTGCGGTTGAGCAGGTCGATGAGGCTGATAAAATTGCCGATATGATTGCCTCGCATCTAGCCGTGAAAATCGCCGAAAAGCAGGATTTGCTTGAAACGCTTGATGTGCATGAGCGTCTTGAAAAGATTTTGGGCGTGATGGAAGGCGAAATTGGCGCGCTTCAGGTCGAAAAAAGAGTGCGTAACCGCGTCAAGCGGCAGATGGAAAAAACCCAGCGCGAATATTATTTGAACGAGCAGATGAAGGCCATCCAGAAAGAGCTTGGTGAAGGCGAGGATGGCATGAATGAGCTTGATGAAATCGAAGCTCAGCTGAATGATATGAAACTGCCAAAGCCAGTTCGTGAAAAAGCCACAGCAGAATTGAAAAAACTGCGCAATATGGGGCCGATGAGCGCCGAAGCAACCGTTGTTCGTAACTATCTTGAGTGGATCCTTGCGCTGCCGTGGAAAAAGGCCAGCCGCCTGAAAAAAGACATTGTCGCGGCGCGCGCGGTTCTTGATGCCGATCATTATGGTCTTGATAAAGTGAAAGACCGCATCGTTGAGTTTCTGGCTGTTCAGCAGCGAACCAAAGCCATGCGCGGCCCTATCCTTTGTCTTGTTGGCCCACCAGGCGTTGGTAAAACATCGCTTGGCAAGTCAATTGCCAAAGCAACCGGTCGTCAATATGTGCGTATGGCACTTGGCGGCGTTCGAGATGAAGCCGAAATTCGCGGCCATCGCCGCACCTATATCGGGTCAATGCCCGGCAAGGTGCTGCAAGGCATGAAAAAAGCCGCAATGAATAACCCGCTATTCCTTCTTGATGAGGTTGACAAGCTTGGCGCTGATTGGCGCGGTGATCCGACGTCGGCTCTTCTCGAAGTGCTTGATCCAGCGCAAAATAACGCGTTTCAGGATCATTACATGGAAGTTGATTTCGACCTGTCGAATGTGATGTTTGTCACAACGGCCAATACATTGAATATGCCGCAGCCTTTGATGGACCGGATGGAAATTATCCGCCTGTCTGGCTACACGGAAGATGAAAAGCTGGAAATTGCCAAACGCCATCTGATGAAAAAGCAGCTTGATGATCATGGCTTGAAAGACGGCGAATTAACCATCACTGATGATGCGGTTCGCTCGATCATCCGCCTTTATACGCGGGAAGCGGGCGTTCGTAATCTTGAGCGCGAGATTGCCAAGATTGCCCGCAAAACCGTAACAGCGATCGTATCTGGCAAAGAAACATCGGTTACGGTCACACCCGATAATATCGGAGATTATCTGGGCATTATCCGATTCCGCTTTGGCGAAATGGAAGACAATGACCAAATCGGTGTCAGCACCGGGCTTGCATGGACTGAAGTTGGCGGTGAGTTGCTGAATATCGAAGCCGTAAAAGTGCCTGGCAAAGGCAAGGTTAGCGCGACTGGCAAGCTTGGCGATGTGATGAAAGAATCAATTCAGGCTGCTGAATTCTTTATTAAATCGCGCGCGCAAATCTATGGTATTGATCTGGCTGACCTTGCCAAACATGATGTTCATGTTCATGTCCCTGAGGGCGCAACGCCTAAAGATGGTCCATCGGCGGGTGTGGCAATGGCAACATCAATCATTTCAGCCATTACCGGCATCGCCATTCGTCGTGATGTGGCAATGACTGGCGAGATTACGCTTCGTGGCCGTGTTTTGCCGATTGGTGGGTTAAAGGAAAAGCTGCTTGCAGCGCAACGCGGCGGCTTAAAGACCGTGTTGATTCCAAAAGAAAACGAAAAAGACCTTGCTGATATTCCGGACAATGTCAAAGGCGCGCTTGAAATTGTGCCTGTGGCCATGGTTGACGAGGCATTGTCGGCGGCATTGGTGCGTGAGCCGGTTCCTGCCGCGCTTGACCCAACAGGCGATGATGGTGCCGCGGTTCCGGTTGGCGAAAAAACCGAAAATAACAGTGATATTGTCGCGCATTAATCCTTTCGTAGTATTTTGAGATTTAAACCGTCATTTTATGGCGGTTTTCTTCAGAAAATCCTTTGCTAGTAACGGAAAAGGGGTGTAAATTCCTCTTAATGTTTACTTTTTAAACGAAACCTACAAACAGGGGGTACCTATGAATAAGAATGATCTCGTTTCTGCAGTTGCTGATGCTGCTGGTCTGACTAAGGCCGATGCTGGTCGTGCCGTTGATGGTGTTTTTGACAGCATTGCAGGTGCGTTAAAGTCAGGTGGCGATGTGCGTATTGTCGGTTTTGGTACATTTTCTGTTGCAAGCCGCGCAGCAACAACTGGCCGTAATCCAAGAACTGGTGAAACGATCCAGATCAAGGCATCAAAGCAGCCTAAGTTTAAAGCTGGCGCTCCTTTAAAAGATGCAGTGAATAGCTAATTTTAGTCTATCTTTTTTAACGCCGGCTCGATATAAGGGTCGGCGTTATCTATTGTCGCTTATGTGAACAATAACGCCGGAATGAATAGGGTGGTTAGCTCAGCTGGGAGAGCAACTCGTTTACACCGAGTAGGTCGGGGGTTCGAACCCCTCACCACCCACCATTCCCGCATATTTCCCCAAAACATATATGATGTGCAAAAGGCGCTGGTTGGTGCTGGGCGCTATCTAGGCTGCTTTGCCGTCAAGCCAGTTTGACGCAATAGCAAAGGTGGATCAATTTTTTTGAATTCTTGCCTGATGAAACGCATTTTTAGGGTTGTCCGATGGAAAAACCATGCTACAAACGCACAACAATAAGCCTTTGTTTTAAGGGGGTGTAGCTCAGTTGGTTAGAGCGCCGGCCTGTCACGCCGGAGGCCGCGGGTTCGAGTCCCGTCACTCCCGCCATT
>JAFMNI010000035.1 GCA_017859295.1 Candidatus Puniceispirillum sp.
GAGATTAACCCACATTGGGGCGAGCCTGACATGACCCTCGCCGAGCGGGTTTTTGCCAGCAACACGTTTGAAGTGCGCGCCTTTGAAACTGGCAATCCGCAATCACCCGCCAATGCCATTCCGCCAAGCGCCGTTGTGTTTGGCCATCTACGCTATGTTGTTGGCACCGAGGTCAACCAGCTCATGCCGTTGCTGCGAACGCATCTCGACAAGCATGGCTTTGGCGATATTAGCATCACCAGTGAACGGGACCCTATGTATGCCACCCGACTAGACCCTGATCATCCATGGGCAAAATGGGCAATTGAATCGCTTGGGCAAACCGCTGATGAGGAGATTTCAGTCGTACCAAATCTTGGCGGATCATTGCCGAATGACGTCTTTGCCGATTTGCTTGGCCTACCAACCATCTGGGTCCCCCATAGCTATGCTGGCTGTTCACAACATGCACCAAATGAGCATATTCTGGAGTCAATCAGCCAATCGGCACTTCGGCTGATGACTGGCTTATGGTGGGATCTTGGCGCTGGCAAAACACCAAAAAAGCCCACTTGATTGGCCAGCTTGGCCGTGACCTTTTTGAATGTGAAGGAGACCATAAAATGTCAGATTTGTGTGACAAAACAGCTGTTGAACTCCGCCGGTTAATTGGGTGCAAAGACATCTCACCAGTCGAACTGCTAGAGAGTTGCATCACGCGAATCGAAGCCGCTGACGGGGCTGTTAATGCGGTTGTAACCCGCGCATTTGACCGTGCTCGGAAAGAGGCTTTACATGCCGAAAAAACGGTTCTTGATGGCGAGGAATTAGGCCTTCTTCACGGGCTACCTGTTGGCATCAAGGATCTTGAGGCGACAGATGGCATTCGGACCACACTTGGTTCAAAGCTCTATTCCGATCATATACCGAACAAGGATCAAGGATCAGTTGCCAATATCCGCGCCGAGGGCGGCATCATTATTGGCAAGACCAACACGCCAGAATTTGGCGCAGGCGCTAACACACGCAATCTTGTCTTTGGCGCGACCGGGAACCCCTTTGCGCCCGAAAAAACCTGTGGTGGCTCATCTGGCGGCTCAGCAGTTGCGCTTGCCACTGGCATGATGCCACTTGCTAGCGGTTCGGATTATGGCGGCAGCCTCCGCACTCCGGCAGGCTTTTGTGGCGTTGTTGGCATCCGGCCATCACCAGGCGTTGTCGCTGCAGAAGGGCGACCTGTTGGCCTTCTGCCCTTCTCGGTTCTGGGGCCGATGGGCCGCACTGTTGATGACGCCTATTTATTGCTCCAAGCGCAAATGGGTGTTGATGCACATGACCCTTTTTCAACCATGCCTGATATGGATTTATTTGCACCTTTAAAATCGGCTGATCTAAGTAGCATCAAAGCGATGATCACGCATGATCTCGGCGCCGCTCCTATGTCAAAAAGCTATCGTTCCATTTTTGCTGAACGGGTTAGTATTTTTAGCGGTCATTTTGCCGCTACACTTGATGGCAACCCCAACTTCACCGATGGCGATAATTCTTTTGAAGTTTTGCGTGGGGTTAATTTTGTTGCCGCTCATGGCGAGCGTGTACGCCAGCACCGCGATAAATTAAGCCCGAATGTTGTGGATAATGTTGACCGTGGCCTTGCCTATAGTCTGGAAGATGTGGCTAAGGCACATTTGCAGCAAAGCCGAATTGCCCGCAACTGGCTAGATCTTTTTGACGAGGTAGATGTTGTGATCTGCCCAGCGGCATCAACAACACCATTTGCCCATGATCAATGGTCAGTTTCTGAGATTGATGATGAAAGAATGGCAACCTATATGCGCTGGCTTGCCATCACCTATCTGCCAACGATGGCGCTTGCCAGCGGTGTTGTTCTGCCATGCGGGCTTGACGATCAGAAAATGCCGTTTGGCATTCAGATTCTTAGCGCGCCCGGTCGTGACCGACTAGTCATCGAAGTGGCAAAAGCGCTTGAAGATGTGCTTGCCATGCATCCGGCAACCATGCGTCCAATTCCTGATCTGACAAAATTAACTGGCTAGTCTCTAGCTGGCATCATCATAAAGATGGCATTCAACATAATGCCCGCCGTCAGCTTTTCCATTTGGGGCAACAGTGGCGCAATGTGGCATGGCATTGACACAACGCGGATGAAAAGAACAGCCCGATGGCGGATCAATCGGGTTTGGATAGCTGGCGCCAAGTTGATTATTCGGAATGCCCATATTTGGATCCGGGGTAAGCACCGAATCCAACAGGGCACGCGTATAGGGGTGTTGCGGATCTTTGAATAAGGTGTCAGTGTCAGCTATCTCGACGATCCGGCCAAGATACATTACCGCCACCCGTGTTGCGATATGTTCAACCACCGCCAGATTATGACTGATGATGATATAGGTCAGATTCAATTCATTGCGAAGGTCATTCAGCAGGTTAAGAATTTGTGACTGCACCGAAACGTCAAGTGCCGATGTTGGCTCGTCACACACGACAATTTGTGGCCGGTTTACCAACGCACGTGCAATCGCAACACGCTGGCGCTGGCCACCGGACAGCTGATTTGGAAATGCATCATAAAGACGCGGCGGCAACCCAACTAGATCCATTGTTTCTTCGACCCGTCGGCGCATGCTGTCTTGATCGGCAATGCCCTGCACTTTCATTGGTAAGGCGATGATCGACCCAATAGTTTTGCGTGGATTGAGCGATGAATAGGGGTCTTGGAAAATAGGTTGGATGGTTCGCGCCAACGCCAAGCGCGGTACATCATTGATTGGCTGGCCACATAGTTCTACCGTTCCTGATGTTTGCGGCAATAGGCCGAGAAGCACTTTCGCAAGGGTTGTTTTTCCACAGCCGGACTCGCCAACAAGCGCCAGCACTTCGCCGCGCTCAACCGTCAAATCCACCCCATTCACCGCCTTTAGCTGTTGCTTTCCACGAAACATGCCCCGTGAGATTGTAAAATTCCGGGTGACGTCCTTTGCATCAATCATTAATTCAGCCATCACGCCACCCCACCTTTTGCCAGCATTTCGATACTATGAATACAGCGGTATGCCTGCGTCTTGCCATTTGGATCGCGAAGCGGAACATCACTTTGACGGCAAACATCCCCTGCTAGTTCACAGCGGTCAGCAAACCGGCAGCCGGTAAAATCGCCAATCAATGATGGCACCATTCCCGGAATTGAGCCAAGTGGCGTGCCGCGTTTGGTTTTACCCGGAACCGGAATACAGCGCATAAGACCACGCGTATAAGGATGAAGTGGATTTTCAAAAATTTGCTTCGCCGTTCCCTCCTCGACGATCTGTCCCGCATACATTACAGCAACACGCGTCGCGATCCGCGCAACCACGCCAAGGTCATGGGTGATCAGCACTAATCCCATATCAAATTCGCTTTGCAGCTCTTTTAATAAAAGTAGAATTTGCGCCTGAATTGTCACATCAAGCGCGGTTGTTGGTTCGTCGGCAATTATCAATTCTGGTTCACATAACAACGTCATTGCGATCATCACCCGCTGTCGCAGACCGCCCGATAATTGATGTGGGTATTGCCCAAGCCGCTGTCCGGCTGCAGTAATGCCAACCTTTTCCAGCATTCGCTTAGCCAGTTCACTTGCAGCATCATTCGACAGGTTGCGATGCCGTCGCAAAGTTTCGATCATCTGGTTGCCAATGGTAAAGGCAGGGTTGAGGCTCGTCATGGGTTCTTGAAAAATCATCCCCATTTTATTGCCACGCACATCAGACATTTCGCGTTCTGAATAACCAAGAATGCTTTCCCCGCCAAGTTCCAATTTTTTGATTTTGCGGGTTGCTTTTGTTGGCAAAAGATCCATGAGAGCCAATGAGGTGAGTGACTTTCCACAACCAGACTCACCAACGATACAAAGCGTTTCGCCACGATCAACATGCAGATTGACGCCATCAACTGCATGTAAAATTCCAGTTGCTAAAGGAATATCAACAGTGAGATTCTCAACATGTAGGACGCGGTCTGACACTGGCAAACTCCTAATTTTTAATATCCTCTAATTTCTATTCTCAGGCGCCGTTATGTCGCGCGCGCCGTCCCCAAGCAAGTTTATCGCAAGTACCAGTAAGAACAGTGCCACGCCTGGAATTGTGATCAGCCAAGGCTCAAACAACATCATGTCTTTTCCTTCAGAGACCATCAGTCCCCAAGATGGCAATGGAGGCTGAACGCCAAGACCAAGAAATGACAGCGCTGCCTCCAAAATTATTGCATGAGCAATCTCTAATGTTGCGATGACAATCAGATTATTCACCACATTAGGCATGATTTCAGTTGTCAAAATACGGGTTGTGGAGCAACCCACTGCCTGCGCCGCCGCCACATAATCCATCGACCGAATTTGCAATGTTGACGATCGCATGACAACGGCAAATCTGTCCCATAACAAAAACCCAAGTACCATGATTACGACCTGCAGAGAGCCACCAACAATGGCTACAACAGCAAGAGCCACGAGCACCACAGGCATTGATAACCGCACTGTAATCATGAAGGTCACAACCATGTCAACGCGGCCACCAAAATATCCAGCGGCAACGCCAAGAACAGTGCCAATGAGTCCTGAAATTAAAGCCGCTCCAACACCTATTAACAGTGATATTCTCGCTCCATAAATTAGGCGCGAGAGATAATCACGTCCAAGGTGATCTGTACCCAGAATATGTTCCCAGCTTCCCCTCGAATCCCAAACGGGCGGGACAAGACGATTTAACAAATCTTGGTAATATGGATCATGGGGCGCAATCAAGGGAGCGCTGAGCGCGATTAGAACAGCGGCCAATACAATCGCCGCGCCAATCATAACACCCTGATGCCCGAAAACCCGGCGTCTAAAAACGGAGCTCTTTGTCTGGCTTTCGAGAGTTTTGCTATTTATCTCAGACATCAGTTAATCCTAATCCGGGGGTCGAGCCATGCATTCAACAAATCAGCAAAAAAGGTCAATACGATATAGAAAAGTGAAAAAACAAGAATCAAACCCTGAACCGTTGGTAAATCATTCCGCGTGATTGACTCCCAGGCAAGAAAACCTGCGCCATGAAGAGCAAAAATCGTTTCAACAACAATTGAACCACCTAGCATGAAACCAAATTGAACAGCGGTAAGGCTGACAACAGGGATGACGGCATTGCGAAGTGCGTGCTTGAACAATACAACCCTAGGCCGTAGACCCTTGGCGCGGGCCGTTCGGATATAGTCGGTGCTCAAGACCTCAAGCATGCCAGTTCGGGTTAGCCGCATAATTGCCGGCGCAGCATAGTAGCCAAGAACAATTGTTGGCATGATAAAGTGCTGCCAGGTGTCCGAGCCAGATGTGGGCAATAAGCGAAATGTTACAGATAAAAAAACGATCAGCATCAGTGCAAACCAAAAGCTTGGTAGCGCCTGCCCCATTACTGACAGAAAAAGTGCAATACGGTCGATTACGCTATTCGGCCGAATTGCGGCTGCGACACCAAGCGGGACTGACAACACAATCGCGAATGTAATTGCAGACACACCCAAAGTCATTGTCGTTGAAAGCCGTTCAGCTATTAACGCACTGACGTCAGTTCTGAAATAATAACTTTTCCCGAGATCGCCACTCATGGCGCGCTGGAGCCAATCAAAATACTGAACCAATATAGGCCGGTCAAATCCATATAGCTGGCGTATTGCTTCGATGTCAGCGTCTGACGCTGTTTCACCAGCCATTGCAATTGCAGGGTCGCTTGATATGTAAAGCAAACCAAAGCTGATAAATGAAACAGTTAGCGCTACCAGACCTGCAAGACCGAGGCGTTTTAGCGTATAATACAGCATTTTAAAAACTCTCAAAAGAAACCGAATGGTCACCTGCGCATCAGATTAACACGCAGGTGACGCTTGATTTTACAGCCACTTTGCAGTGAAAAACCTTGGAATCTCGTCCGGTGTTGGGTTGAAATCAACATCTTTTGAGAAGGCATACCAGGTATTGTAAGACCAAAGTGGGAACATAAATACTTCGTCTGAAATCCGGGATAAGGCCGCTTTGTATGCGGCTTTGCGGACCGCAGGATCGACAGATGTGTCACCAATCCCAAGCTGTTTGATCACTTCTGGATCTTTTGAGTAATCATCCTTGCCACCTGACTGGAAATGACTGGTGATCGCCGAAACGTCATTGATTGAATATGATCCCCAAGTTCCAAAATTAAATGGTGAACCACCATCTTGAACTTTGTCCCTGAAGGCTGCATATTTCAAATACTCAAACTTTGTAGTAATGCCCACAGCATTTAAGTTGTTGATCATGGCCTCGGCAAAATCACGATTTCTATAAGCCAAGAACGGGGTTTCAAATCCATTTGGATAACCGGCCTCTGCCAACAGCTTTTTTGCTTTTTCTGGATTGTAATCGTATGACTTTATGTCCTGCGCACATCCAAACTGCGACGGAAAGCATAGCGAATTAACAACCATTGATTCGCCCTGCACAAGCGCTTTGACAATGCCTTCTCGGTCAATTGAATGTGCAATAGCGCGTCGCACACGAACATCGTTCATTGGGTTTTTGCTATGTCTACCCATGGCATCAAAGTTTAAATATCCAATGCGCATAGTTGATGAATTTTTCGTCGTAAATGCGCCCTGTGCAGCAATCCGTTTTGCTTGATCAGGCTTTACTTTCCAAATCCAATCAATGCCGCCAGAAAATAATTCTGCAAGCTGCGTGTTGCTCTCAGCGATTGTACGGATGACGATATTGCCAATGCTGGCAGATCCTTTTGGGCTGCTTGCGTGGTAGCCATCATATTTCTTGAATTTATAGCGCTTACCCGGCTCAACACTTGTGACTTGATAGGGCCCTGTTCCGACTGGCTTGAGCGCCATCCCCTCTGGGCCTGCCTTGCTGTAGTAATCATTAGGGTACATAACGACTGGGCCAGAAAGAAATTCTAGCGCGGCTGGAAATTCTTTTTTCAAGTTTAGTTGGACTTTGTATTCACCTAACTTTTCGGCATTTTTCCACCAATTAACATTACGAGCAGGCTTGGCGCCATTCGCCGGATCAGCAAGGTAGTTCAGCGTAAAAACCACGTCATCGGCATCAAATTTTTCACCATTATGAAATTTCACACCCTTGCGCAGGTCAAATTCAATCGTCTTGCTATCTACCCATTTGTAGGACGTGGCAAGATTGGGTAAATACTCGTTAGTTTTAGGATCCCGATACAGCAGGCCATCCCAAACCATTCTTGAAATCACGATTCCTTCACGTGCTGTATTGTAATAATTATCAATGGATTCCAATTCTCTGTCGATAGCCACATTCAGCGTATCATCAGACTTGCCTGCCTGTGCAACAGATACAAATCCCGTCGCAAGCAAGGTGCCAGCAAGAAACGTTGAAAAATACTTTTTTACAATCATACTTCTCTCCCTTGTGTTTATGATTACAGCTTCTTTTCATCTTAAGTCTAATCACACCTATCGCCAACTGTCGAGAAGGTTGTCCAGGTTTGCAGGTGCGAAAAAAGATGTGCGCAGTAGGTTTATAATAATCGGTGAGTGATTAAATAACAAAAGACTCGATGACCTTGCGAGCTCATTTTTAGTTGCATCATTGTACATCACACAACATAGTTTGGTGACATGCAGTGTCCCAGGTGTCAAAATTTGTGGCATCGACCCCGCCATTGGATTTAATTTTGACCTTTGACCCCAAACCAAAGAAGTATTCACTTTTCACACGACTGTTGAGCAAAGATAAGGCGCTACAATCAGTCGTTTGGATGCTGATTTCCTGCTGTGCATTATCAATTCTTGCCGCATTGGGAAGGCTTCTGGGACAATATGAGGTGAACGCCTTTCAAACCGTATTTTGTCGCCTGCTATTCGCCTTTCTGGTTATGCTACCTGTGGTAATGCATCTGGGGTTTAAAAAGGTCACAACGGGGCAGCTAAAAACCTACATAGTTCGATCAATTTCCGGCATGATAGCAATGTGGACCTGGTTTTATGCTGTGACCCTCATCCCTATTGGTGAGCAAACCGCTCTTAGCTTTCTTGCCCCACTTTTTACCACGATTGGGGCCGCTTTTGTGCTTCGTGAAACGGTGCGGATGCGGCGATGGGCAGCAATCTTTACGGGTTTTGTTGGCGCACTGATTATTATTCGTCCGGGCATTGTCGATATTAGCCTTGGTCATTGGGTCGCTATTCTATCGGCGCTAGCGATGGGATGCTCGGCCCTAATCATCAAGCACCTAACACGACAGGATAATCCGCTGATCATTGTCTTTATATCGCATCTAATCATGATGCCGATGGCGGTCATTCCGGCAATCATCGTTTGGGAATGGCCCAATCAGGAGGTTTGGCTGATTCTGATGGCAACAGGCCCCTTCGCAGTTATCGGACATTTTGCTTTGACAAAAGCCTATTCACTTGCCGATGCATCGTTTGTTGCAGGTGTTGATTATGCCCGATTACCCTTTGCAGTATTATTTGGCTGGTTGCTGTTCAACGAGTTGTCTGATTTATGGACATGGGTCGGCGCCAGTATTATTTTTGCTTCATCATTTTATGTGATCCGACGAGAAATGCGTGAAAAGAAAGATGCGCTTCAAAAACAGGCCCTATTAATTGAAAAAGCGTGATTAATGTGACCGAGTTGAACAAGGAGAGAGCAATGTCAAACCAAGTGATAGACTGGCTGGAGTCGCAACAGGACAATATGCTGGATTTACTGGGCGAACTGGTAAATATCGATAGCAACAGTTTCGATAAGGCCGGCGTTGACCGTGTGGCAAAACGACTTGCTGAATTTTTTGATGCCCAGTCCATTCCGCATGAAAGCATACCCATCACCACCCATGGTGATGCCATGCGCGCAGTTGTTGCTGGCGGCAACGGTAATCGGCCGATCTTGTTGTGCGGCCATCGTGATACTGTTTTTCCAACGGGTGAAGTTGCAAAACGCCCATTCCGAATTGAAAATGGCAGGGCCTACGGTCCGGGCGTTGCCGATATGAAACCCGGTCTTGTAATCAATGCGTTTATTCTGGCCGCCTTTCAAAAATTTGGCGGGCACCCAAATCCTCTAGTTGGGCTATTTACTGGCGATGAGGAAATCGGCTCGCCAACATCTCAGGATGTTATTATCGCCGAAGCAAAAAAAGCACGCCTTGCGTTTAACAGCGAGCCCGGGCGACCAAATGGAAACATTGTTACAAAGCGCAAAGGTGGCATATTCTGCCATTGCGAAATCCAGGGTGTTGCAGCGCATTCAGGCGGATTTTTTGAAGATGGTCGCAGTGCAATCGAAGAGCTGGCTCGTAAAGTACAGTCTTTGCACGCACTGACCGATTTTGACCGCGGCATCACAATAAATGTTGGGCTGATAGCTGGCGGCCAGTCGGTCAACACGGTTGCCGCCGAAGCAAGTTGTGACATAGACATCCGCTATCGCGATAGTGAAGACCGTGCTGAAATTTTTGAAAAAGTGCGAGAAATTTGTACGACGACAAGTGTTGATGGCACCAGCTCAGACATGGTTATCAAAGGCGAATTTCATCCGCTGAACCCCTCGCCACAATCAGCCGAGCTGTTCGATCTTTACGTAAAAATAGCAGGCAATAATGGTTTTGTTGTGAAAGGGGAACATTCAGGTGGATGCGCAGATAGTGGCTTTATCGCCAATGCTAATACACCAGTGATCTGCGGTGTTGGGCCAATTGGTGGAAACTATCACCGGCCAGATGAATGGATGCAGATTGACAGCCTTTCAGTGCGCGCAAAATTCATTGCCGAGACAATTCTGAGTTTGGCCACGACACCAACTAAAACAGGCCTTTAGCACCCCTACTGGCAAGCAGTCGCTTTAGCATGCGGCTGCCATACCATCACCAGCTGGATCTGCTCCACCATCAAGCTTGCCATCTTGCAGTCTAATGGCATGTAAGATTGGAGTGATATAGCTGGCGGCATAGCGCCGTGTTACATATCCGTCTTGATTTAGTTCACGCTCGACACCGCGCAGAATCCGATTGGTCAATTCAATCACATTAGACGTTGCACAGAAGCGCGGCGCAGACACCGCCTCTTGTGCGCTCATACGAAAATCAACCACATTTAATATAGTCTGCAAAACTCCCATGGTTATGGTGGTACCGCCCGGCGCACCCAACGCCAAAAATGGTTTTCCATTCTTTGACAGAATTGTTGGGCACATCGCCGTAAAGCGGGCTTTGCCCGGGGCAAGACTACCAACACGGCCGGGCCTTGGATCAAACACCATCATGCAATTATTATACATAAAGCCAAGCCCTTCAGTAATCACTCCAGAACTTGATCCAAGCGAATGCGTAACGTTAACAACGTTGCCAGCAGCATCAGCAACAACCAGATGCGTTGTGTCCTTACTCTCATGCGCGCCTGAATTTAGCCGTATAATATCAGCTTTTTCACCGGCACGAATCTTTGCCGCGAACTCGGCTGCCCGCGCTTTACTTGCCAGCAGGTCTTGCGGCACATCAATGAAATTCGGATCGCCCATAAACTGGTCTTTATCTATCGTGGCATATTTCATAGCCTCAGTAACCGTTGCGATATATTGCGCCGAATTATGCCCCATGGCAGATAAATCAAAATGCTCAAGAATATTCAGCATTTCCAAGATCATCAAACCGCCACCAGGCAATTGATTGGTAGCCACTTCAAAGCCTCGATAATTGCCAATCAACGGGGCCAGATCGGTTGGTGCACAATCGACCAGATCATCCCTCGTCAATAGTCCACCGTTGGCTTCCATGTCGGCGGCGATCAAATCAGCGATGTCGCCATCGTAAAAAATACCAATGCCTTCACTCGCGATCCGTTGGTAAAGTCGGCCCATATCCTGATTTTTCAGAATATCGCCAACATTCAAAAGCGCGCCATCCTCGTTTAGATAGATTTTGCGGGCCGCATCCAGTTTATTAACGACGGCAACACGTTCGATACGGCCTGCCTGCGCTGGCTGTAGCCAAAATCCCAAAACCCTTGGTCGAACCGCAAATCCATTCATGCAATAATCGATCGCCGGTTGCAAAACCTGATCCAGCGACATCGTGCCATGGCGTTGCAGTGCGGTGTCAAACGCCTGCAGTGTCATTGGCGATGTCATCGATTGATAACCAAATTCATTGACCTGGCCCTTGAGCACAAAACCGAAGCCATCGTCACATTCGCGTTCAATCAGATGTTCCCACATATCTGGCTTAGTCGCTTTGGGCGCCTTGCCGTGAAAATCAATGAAACTGTGAATATTTTTTTCTGGCATGAAGATTTGCATCGAGCCAAAACCCGCAATACCACACATTTGTGGGTCAACGACTGTCTGGACGAATGCAGCTGCGATAGCCGCATCCATTACATTGCCGCCAGCTTTAAAAATATCCAGACCAGCCTCTACCGCCTCTGGCTGTGGTGCTGAGATCATACAATGTGTCATCATGCTTTCCTTCACGAATTATCCACCTAGTCCATTACCAACTAAAACAGGTTTTTGAATTTCTTGCCAGTGAACTCTTCTTAGCTATCGATGGTAAATTATTACCAGCTGATGGCTTGTTTTTGTGATGATCGACGCGTTAACGTTATGGCTAAGCTGCAAGATAAAGCAGGTAACCGCAAAACGGAGGCCAATCATGAATATGGCGCATCTAGGGTTTAATGATGAGGACATGCTTGCAGGATTAAAGCCCTGGGTTTTGTGTGAAAGTCCCAGCTATGATCCAGCAGCAGTGAACCGGATGCAGGATATTGCAGCACATGATCTTGCAGTTATGGGTGCATCCATTGAGCGCATTTCACCGCATTCCTCAATTGGTGATTGTATTCGCGCGCGTTTTGCTCATCCAAAATCTGACCAGCCTGGGATTTTGATTATTGGCCATATGGATACCGTTCACCCGCTTGGCACACTCACAAAACTGCCGTTTAAACGAGACGGCAACCGCTGCTATGGCCCCGGCATTTGCGACATGAAAGGTGGCAACTATCTTGCACTAGAGGCGATCCGCCAGCTGCAAAAGGCCGGGCTTGAAACGCCACTTCCCATCACCGTCCTCTTTACTTCGGATGAAGAAATTGGATCACCGCACACCCGCGCCCTGATCGAAGCCGAAGCCGCGCGGGCAAAGTCAGTCCTGATACCTGAACCAGCACGAAAAGGTAATGGCGTCACATCTGGCCGCTACGCTGTTGCTCGCTATGATGTCACCACCTATGGCAGGCCAAGCCATGCCGGATTACGGCTGTCTGAAGGGCGTTCAGCAATCCGTAAAATGGCCGAAAAAATTATCGATATCGAAGCCATGACAAGTGAGGATTGCAGCTTTTCAGTTGGTATTATGAACGCCGGAAAATGGGTAAATTGCGTCTCATCAAAAGCCAGTGCTGAAGTTCTATCAATGTCAAAACGCCAAGAAGACCTGGATGATGGCATTGCCAGAATGCTTGAACATAATGATCCAGATGGCGAGGTTATTACCAAGGTCAAGCTTGGCCTAACCAGGCCTGTCTGGACGCCATCCGCGGCTGGCCTGAAACTTGTTGAGCTGGCTAATGATCTTGCCACGCAGCTAGGCCAGCCATTTCGTCATGAAAGTTCAGGCGGTGGAAGCGACGGTAATTTTACTGGTGCGATGGGAGTTCCAACACTTGATGGTCTTGGGGTTGCTGGAGACAAATACCATACACTCGAAGAGCATATTGAAATTGATAGTCTGGCAATGCGCGGTAGGATGATGGCCGGTTTGCTGATGGGTATTGACCAGAATTTCTAACCCCTTCCCCGCAGTTTAAGGAGCTATCTATGGCCGAGACAAAACTATCCACACATACAAATGAAGCTTTGTTTCTTCGAGATAAAAATCTTGTCGAAGATGTGATTGGGAAAATGAGTTTCACTGATGCCATGTTTTATCACATTATGGGGGTTGCGCCATCAGCTGGTCAGCGCGCAATTTTGGATGCGGTGCTTGTCACCTTAATGGAACATGGCTTTACACCTAGTGCTATCGCCGCCCGCATGACATACCTTTCTGCTCCAGAGGCCATGCAGTCAGCAGTTGCGGCGGGATTGTTGAGCGTCGCCAGCCAATTTATTGGCACCATGGAAAATGCGGCAAAAGTTTTGGAAGATATTGCCAATGATCCCAACGGCCAAGATACGGCTTGCCAGCGCATCGTCCAGCAACATCTAGACAGCGGCAATCACATGCCCGGCTTTGGGCATCACCTTCATCGCCCTGATGATCCGCGAACACCAAAATTATTTGAAATCGCCATGGCACATGATGAAATTGATAAACGCCCAATTGCGATGATGCAAAAGCTTGGGCAACATGTTGACCAGATCTATGGCAAACATCTGACGATCAATGCGACCGGCGCCACCGCAGCAGTATTGATGGGCGCAGCGGTTCCAGTGCGAATTATGCGTGGCTTTGCGGTAATTTCACGCGCCGCCGGATTGGTGGCTCACGTCATGGAAGAACAGCAAAGCCCAGCTGGACGACACATATGGGACCTTGTTGATAATAATATTCCCTATGCCGGCAATGCTTTGATTAAACCTGCTCCTTAAAACATCCTCTAAAATCAGCAGGGAAGTCACAAAAAGGCTGCCTCATCTGACTATCCTTGAAAGACTGCCCGAAGGCTGGGTTGTACTAAATGCTCTCAAGCGCACTCATATGCTGACACACGCTTTGCCCAAGCGCATTGAGATCATAACCGCCCTCAAGCAAGCTAACCACCCGCACCGCACCGCTATGTTCGGCCGCTTGATTGGCCGCATCAATGATATCATTTGTCAATATACCAAAATCACCACTTGTCATCTGCAACCCACCAAGGGGGTCTGCCTCATGCGCGTC
>JAFMNI010000187.1 GCA_017859295.1 Candidatus Puniceispirillum sp.
GCGAGATTGTTATCACCAAGGGGCAGGTGATTACGCCAGCGTTGGTTGGCCAGCTTGCCGCATCGGGAACAGCACAAATAGAAGTTGCCCGCCGCCTTCGCGTTGCCGTTATGTCAACCGGCGATGAGGTTGTGGCCGCTGGTTCTGACACTGCGCATGGACAAATTTTCGACGCGAACCGCCCAATGTTAAAAGCCATGTTGCAAAGCAACCAGATTGAGGTGAGTGATTGCGGTATCGTTCCTGATCGGCTGGATGCGCTTGCCGATGCGTATGAACAGGCTTTGCAGATGGCTGATGTTGTCATTTCGTCAGGCGGTGCATCAGACGGTATTGAAGATCATAGCCAGCAGGCCATGCGCCAAATTGGGGCAAGCTGTGCATTTTGGCGGTTGGCAATGAAGCCTGGGCGGCCAATGGCAGTGGGGCGGCGTGAAAAACAGCTTATTTTTTGTCTCCCCGGAAATCCGGTCGCGGCTTTTGTTTGCACACGCTTATTGATCAATCCGGTTTTGACGCGTCTTTTGGGTGGTATTGTCCAGCCGATTTTAAAGATTGGCGTTCCAGCCGGATTTACGCATCGCAAAAAACCGGGTCGTGCTGAATTTTTGCGAGTTGTTCTTGTTGATGAAGGTGACGGGCAGGTTCTACAGCTTCATGGCCGTAAAGGGGCAGGGGTGATTTCATCATTGACCGGCGCGGATGGTCTTGTTGAAATTCCGCTTGAAAATGCTGGTGTCGACAAGGGCTTGATGTTGAATTTTCTGCCATTTCATGAACGTGGCCTTTAGGCTGGTCATTAGGTGAGGGATAAAATGAGCGTAAGAATAACCGAAGATGATTTTGATATTGCGCTTGAGCATGAAAAGCTGAAATCGCGTGATGCTGGGGCAATTGTCACCTTTACCGGAACCGTCCGCGATCTACCAAATGGTGGTGGGCTGAACGCAATGACGCTTGAACATTATCCGGGCATGACCGAATCTGAAATTGAAATGATCATTGATCAGGCAAAATCACGCTGGCCCTTGGAAAAGGTAACAGTTATTCATCGTGTTGGCCGGATGTCGCCAACCGAAAACATCGTTTTTGTCGGCTGTTCCTCGGCGCATCGTGGGGCGGCGTTTGACGGTGCCAATTTCATTATGGATTTTCTAAAAACCAAAGCACCATTCTGGAAATTGGAAGACGGGCCTGATGGCGCAAACTGGGTTGATGCGCGTGATTCCGACAACAAAGCGCTTGATCGCTGGAACCTGCCGGAATAGGGCTTTCATGCCCGCCTAGGCCAATTTATCGCGGAATATAGTCGTTTTTCCATTTCAAAACGACATTGAAAGATATCGAAATGCGCGGCATTTCCGCCATGTTCGGATGAACCAGATGATGCAAAAAGGCTGGCCATAAGAATAAATCACCATTATTTGGCAAAAGCCGATGTTCGGCATCGACCTGTCCATCATTACGGATTGAATTCATATTGGCCTGTGGGCGCGGGTCGAAAAAGCTAATGGCACTTGGATTCAAATCTGACCGGAATGTATCGGCGTCACTTTGATCGGGCACAGAAACATAATAGGTGCCGGACAGCCATGAATGGGGGTGGTTATGCAGATTGTGATAATCGCCGCGCATATTCACATTGGCCCAGCCTTGCAAAATCCATTCAAGGTCATAATCAATACCGGCATGACGCGCGTAATCTAGAACCGCGCGATCACAACATTGCCGAAGCCAGATCACGGCCGGATGGTCGGTCATGAATAGATTGTCGGAAATATAATCAACCGTCATATCGTCACGGGCGATGTTCTGTTCCAACAAATGATCAGCCAGAACCGGATTTGCCGTGTCATGACCGGGTAGGCTTAGCGACATGAATTGTGTCGGCCATAGCTGTTTGAATTCTGGTTTCCCGGGTGTGTTTTCTGATTGTGACATTATCTAGATGCTCCGGATGATGATTGACTGACAGGATGATGTTTAATAGATGCCCACCTTTGTAAGGCATTGAAAGGCAATTGTGCCACCAGTCCACAGGCAGAGACAAGCTGTTATCGCCGAAAACAGATTGCCAAAAACAGCGCCTCGCGTGCCGGCAAGCGACAACGGCATAGCAACAACAATTGTAAGTAATCCCATACCTACCGAGGCGCCAATTCATCATGCGGTATGGTTGCGTTAGGTTTAGGGTGATCATTCAAATGGCTGTGCATATGCAAATGGCGTTTGCCATCATGTTCATGGATATGAATATGGATACGGCGACGATACATCTGCCAGATCAATTGCACGCCAAGATATAGAATCAGCAAACTGGCACTTAGTTCCAGCAAGGCCTGCTTCTGTTCGCTTAAAGCCTGCCCAGTTGACAACAGAACCGCGCAAAGTGCCAAAAGCGCAATACCATGACCAGCACCCCAGTAAAGCCCCCGCCGCATTAATCCATGCTTGCCGCCCTGACGGTTCCACATGGCCGAAACGGCGGCAATATGATCCGCATCCATAGCATGTGTCATGCCCAAAAACAGACCAAGCGACATAAGGCCGAAGTTTTTTATTGATTGCAACGCCTAGGCTGGAACAGATATCAAAGGTGATCCCATATCACGAATTTGAAGCCGCGTTGAACACTTATTCAAAAATTTCCTGATTTTGCGTTTCAAACTGATTTATTCATGTCTTTTCGCAATAATTGCTGGTTGCCAAATTTATGATTTAGCTGTCACTATGAGGGCTAAGAATAAACGGATTTTTCCGTTCTCACCTTGTTTTGTTATGTACGAGTTTTTTATGAATGATCAGACCGGCCCCGCCTTAAAAGGGCGTGTTGAAGATATCCGTTTTGTATCTGGCCATGGCCAGTTTACCGCAGATATTATTCCCCAAAATGCACTTCACGCCGT
>JAFMNI010000188.1 GCA_017859295.1 Candidatus Puniceispirillum sp.
CAGCCCGCCCAAATAGGCAAATTGACGGTTAGTGATGTTGCCGATGAATATCACCTGCTAAAATCATATTTCTTTGCAATGGCAAATGAGATGGGCTTGCAAAGCGAAGCTGCCTGTCAATTGGATGGTGAGGGCATCTATCCCTATTTTATCACCACCCGCAAAGGCCAGCGTTGTTCATCATCACAAGCCTTTTTGACGCCAGCCCGCGGCCGCCCGAATTTAACCATCATGACCGATTCGATGGCAACGCGTATCGAAACCGCCGATGGGCGGGCTGTTGCGGTTCGTGTGATGCAAAAGGGCAAGGCGATCCGTTTAGCGGCGTCATGTGAAATCATCTTGTCGGCTGGCGCGGTAAATTCGCCCCAAATTCTGCAATTATCCGGCATTGGCCCGGGCGCGACCAGCCAGCGCCTTGGCATTGATGCGGTTCTTGATCAACCAAATGTCGGGCTGCATCTGTCCGATCATCTTGGCATCAATTATTACCAAAAGGCGAACCAGCCAACGCTGAACGCCATTCTTGGCAGTTGGCCGCGGGTGGCACTTGCTGGATTGCAATATCTTTTGCAGAAAAAAGGCCCGTTATCGCTTGGCGTTAACCAGCTTGGTGGGCTGCTTTGTGCGAAACCCAATGCGCCAAGACCTGATATGCAGATCTATATCAATCCCATCACCTATCGCCCCGCCCCGCAAGGCGGGCGTCGGCCCATTCTGCCCGACCGTGAATCAGGCTTTATTTTCAGCTTTAACGCCTGTCGTCCCTTTAGCACTGGCCAGATTGAAATTACTAACCCTGATTGGCGGCAGCCGCCGCGCATTGATGGCAATTACCTGTCAGATCAGCGTGATCTGGATGATGTGGTGGCGATGGCGCGTTTGATTGGCAAGATGCAGGATAGCGCCACAATAAAGGGGCTGTTGGCAGCGCCGTGTGAAACCGGACTATCGGCCATGTCAGATCAGGCCATCATTGATGATTTTCGGGACCGAAGCGGCACGGTTTTTCATCCCTGTGGCACTTGCCGCATGGGGCCAGATGCAGCGCATGCGGTTGTTGATCCGTCATTGCGGGTGCATGGCATTGACCGGCTGCGCATTGTTGATGCTTCGGTGTTTCCAAACATCACCTCGGCCAATTTGAATGCACCAACGATCATGCTGGCGCATAAGGCCGCCCAGCTAATCCTTGCGGCGCAAACCGGCTGATAAGACCAAGATTGATGGTAAAACTTGTTTAATGCTGGTTATTAAAGGCTGTTGGATGATGGTTTGTCTCAGGCGGGTTGCCTTGCGATAAAGGTAAAATACGCCTATATAAACCTCATTGGTTAACTCTCGCGGGTGCCGCGAAAAAAGCAAGGCTTTAACAATGAAATCCAAATCCTCTTACCTGTTGGCAGGCGCGGTCGCGCTGGCGGTTGCTGGCTGGATGCTGTCGGGTGATTTGTTTGGCAAGGCTGATGGCACCGCATCACAAGATTCGGCATCGACCACGTCAGTGACTGCCGCGCCAGCGGTAACCACCGAATCTGAATTGCCAGAAAATGGATTATTGGTGTCGGCTGTCGAGGTCAAGAATCAACCAATCACCCGCATTATTCGCGCAAGCGGTGTCAGCAAGGCCAAATTTGAAATGACCGTTTCGGCAAAGGCTGATGGACAGATCATTTCGCTTAATGCGGTCGAGGGTAATGATGTTGCCGCTGGCGATGTTTTGGTGCGGCTTGATACAGGCACGCTTGCCGAACAGATCAACGCTGCCAAGGCCAATCTTGAAGTTGCCAAACGCCGCCGCGAAGTGACCGAGCGTCTTGCCAAGGAAAATTTCAGTGCGCCGCTTGAACAGGCCGAGCGTGCGGCAGCCTATGCCACGGCCAAGGTCAATCTTCGGAAACTCGAAGAACAATTAAGTGATACGGTGATTGTTGCGCCGGTCTCGGGTCTTCTTGAAACCCTGCATGTCGAAAAGGGCGAGCGCGTGCGTCGCGATACTGCCACCGCAACGATTCTTGGCCTCGATGTTTTATCGGTCGTTGTTGCGGTTCCGCAAAATGAAGTGAGCCGGATCAAAATTGCCAGCAAGGTGAAAGTGCAAATCGCGGGCAATGGATCGCGTCACGGAACTGTGTCAAAAATTGCGTCAAAATCAAATCCGGCAACCCGTACATTTGATGTGACGATTGATCTGCCAAACCAAGACCGTAAATTACGCGCCGGAATGAGTGTCGAGGCAACAATTGATGCTGGCATTTTGCAGGCGTTTGCCATGTCACCAGCGCATTTATCAGTTGCCGAAAATGGTGTGTTAACAGCCAAAATTGCCGTTGATGGCAAGGCGGTGACATTGCCTGTCGAGGTTATTCGGGCAGGGGCGGAGACCGTATTTGTATCTGGCCTGCCGGATGATGCCATTTTGCTGACAGTTGGTCAGGGCTTTGTCGAGAATGGCGCAGCGGTCAATTACAAGCTTGCGAGCGCATCATGAATCAAATCATCGAGGCGGCATTTTCACGCGCAGGCGCCGTTTTGGTGGCTATGGTGATGCTGTTTGCCGTTGGCGTTTCTTCCTATTTTAGCATCCCCAAAGAAGCCAAACCCGATATTGATATTCCCGTGGCCTATGTGTCGGTATCTTATGATGGCATTTCGCCTGAAGATGCTGAACGGCTTTTGGTCAAGCCGCTGGAAAAACAGCTTCGTTCGGTCGAAGGGCTGGATAAAATGACTTCGGTTTCGGCCGAAGGCTATGGATCGGTGTCGCTGGAATTTGCCGCTGGTGAGGATATTGACAAAGCCATTGCCGATGTACGCAAGGCGGTTGATGACGCCAAACCTGATTTGCCGCCTGATGCTGATGAACCAAAAGTGGTCGAAGTTAGCCTGTCGCTATTTCC
>JAFMNI010000189.1 GCA_017859295.1 Candidatus Puniceispirillum sp.
GATCATCAATGCCGCGTTGGCGCGCCACAAACAGCAGATTTGCCAAAACCGTCCGGCGCAAGATGGTCGGGGTTTGAAAGACCAATGATTGCTGTTGCCTGATCAAAGGATCAAGCGGCATATCAGCATAGAGGATTTGCCCCATATCAGGCTTTGCCAGCCCGTGAAGACAGCGCATGAAAAGGCTTTTTCCAGCGCCATTCGGCCCCATAATGACGCTCATTCCGTCCGATTTGATGATACAAGACAAATCATCAATCAACATACGCTCATTCAGCGTCAAGGTGATATTCTGAACGGTGATTGGCATCAGGCCGCGCTGTGCCATTGCGGTTTGATTAGACATAGGCACGCCGCCTTGCCGATGCTTTTAACCATTGCACCAGAAAATTCACCGCAAGTGAAATCGCCAAGAGAATAAAGCCAAGCGCCAAGGCCAGCGCCAGCTCGCCTTTCGAGGTTTCAAGGGCAATCGCTGTTGTCATGACGCGGGTGAGGTGATCAATGTTGCCGCCAACGATAATCACCGCGCCGACTTCGGAAATGGCGCGGCCAAATCCGGCCAGAATAACCGTCATAAGCGAATAGCGCGCATCAATGATATAGGCCAAAAGCGCGGTTCGTTTTGGCACGACAAGACTATCAAAAAAATCTTTGTAATCTTCGTGGAGATCTTCAAGAACCTGACAGGATAGCGCGATGATAATTGGGGTGATCAAAATCATCTGTGCAATCACCATGGCCTGCGGCGTATAGAGCAGCCCAAGCCAGCCAAATGGCCCCGATCTGGATAGATGCAAATACACCAACAACCCCACAACAACCGGCGGCAACCCCATCATGGCATTGAAAACACCAACCAGAAAATCGCGCATTGGGAAATGACGCATCGCCAGAAACGCGCCAATGGGAAGACCGATCACGCAAGATAAAACCAACGACGCCAAACTGACATTGACGGATAGCGCCAGAATTTCCATCAGATCACGATCCGAGCTTGCCAACAGGCCAAAGGCAGCGGCGAAAGATTCTGAATAGATTGGCATTGACGTTCCTAGCAATGTGATTTTTTACATCTACTATGAAAAAATCACCGGATCAACCGTTATGCTGAAATTATCACAACGAATATTTGCCGGTCATATGATGATTTTAGTCACAAGTTGAAGTGGGCATGGAACGCCGGTCTGGCGTCGCTCGCATAAACTGAAATCTGCCGGTTTATTGATCGCTGAATTCGGTGCCAAGCGCCTTTTCATAAATCTTGATAATGGCGCTTTTTGGCTCGCGACCATAGCCAGCGGCGATGGCGTTTTGGTAGCTGCTTGTCATGGCATTCACCAGCGGCGTCATGGCGCGTTTTTCAATGGCAATGCGCTGGACATTTAAAATATCTTTATAGGCGTCTTCCATTGGAAAATCATTGTCGAACTGGCGCGCCAACATGCGTGGGACGAAATGATCGCCCGCAAAGCTGCGGGCGCTTGCGGTTGTCACAACTTGGGTCAAGGCCTCGGTTGAAAGACCGCCAGCAACAGCCAGCGGTAATACCTCGCATAGCGCGACAATATTGATATCATAGATGATGTTATTGACCGCTTTCATCATTTGGCCAGCGCCGCTTTCGCCGCAATAGACGATAAATTCGCCCATGGTATCAAGTTGGGGCTTGGCGCGATCAAACAAGAGTCTGCTACCGCCAAACATCAAGGTCAATGTTCCATCTGTGGCACGAAAGGGAAGGCCCGAAATCGGGCAATCAGCATAGACAATGCCGCGGCCTGCCAATTGATCATGGATGGCAATGGCCTCAAGACGGTCAATTGTTGAGGTGTCGATAATGGCAAGATCGCCTTGTGCTGATTCGGCAATACCACCAGCGCCGAAAATCACCTCATTCACCTCTTTGGCAGATGGAAGGCATAGGAATATGAGATGACAATTTGCCGCCAGATTACCAAGCGTGCTGGCGATGATGATATCATCGCCATCCAGCCGATCAGTGGCGGCTGGTACTGCGTCATAGGCGTAAAATGGTGCGGCAATTTTTGCCAGATTATTGGCCATGCCAAGCCCCATTTGGCCGAGGCCAATAAACCCAATACCGCTATTACGCATCGCATTTTATCCCTTAGATAGATGATCGGTGGCGGTACCGAGATGAAACCGCCACCGAACAGTCTATACAGAAATTTTACCTTGTATATATGACGACTTATTTGTGATGGCGTATTTTTGGTAGCCGATATATGGCGACAGTTGTCAGCGCGGCCATTCTGCATTAGCGTTCTCATTCAGCATAATTTTGCTGGCCTAATCTTGCTTGGCATTGTTTTGCGATGGGTGTTGTTTTGCGATGGGCATTGTCTTACGGCAAGATCGACGGCTAGCATCCCACAAATATATTTGGTTAAGGACCTTTTAAATGGCTCAGCGTGAAATTCCATTTTTGTTTATGCGTGGCGGCACATCGCGCGGCCCTTATTTTAATGCGGCTGATTTGCCATCTGATCGTGATGCGATTGCCAAAATCCTGCTTCAGGCGGTTGGTGCGGGTCATCCATTGAATATTGATGGTATTGGTGGCGGCAATGCTGTGACCAACAAGGTTGCGATGCTGTCACGATCTGCCGATGATGCGGCTGATATTGATTATTTCTTTGCGCAGGTTTCGGTGTTGGAACAGCTTGTCGATTTCAAACCAACCTGCGGTAATATTCTATCGGGTGTTGGCCCAGCGGCGATTGAAATGGGGCTTATGCCAGCCAGTGATCCAGTTACCGAAGTGCGGATCAAGCTTGTTAATACAGGCGCATTGGTCGTGGCAAGGGTGCAAACGCCGGGTGGGGT
>JAFMNI010000190.1 GCA_017859295.1 Candidatus Puniceispirillum sp.
GGACGATCACATCACCAGCTTTGACCAGATATTCGTCTTCATCCATCATCATGTAGATTTCGCCGGTCAAAACCACCGCATAATCCAGACTGTCAGTGCGGTGCATAAAAGGGTGGCGCGCGCCTTCAACAACATTCGCAGCAGCGCCCATTTCCGAAAATGCCGCTTTGCCATCAAGCTTGGCCAGCTCGTCGGGATTTTCCGGATCAAACTGGACAATGCGAAAAACCGAACCATTTTTAGGTGGATGCAGAATCAACGGACCAGTTACCGGATCGTCATGCCGTTCCATTGCCGCTGGGGTTTTGGTGTTCTGCCATAAATTTGTCAAGGTCACGCCGGGACGATTGGGACGCTGTAAAATACAGTCAGCATCTCCATCCATGATCACCGTTGCCACACCATTTTCATCATGGCCGGTCACAACACGTCTGATTTTTCTTCCCATATTTCGCCCTCTATGCCTTACGGTAAATCTACCCCATGATTAAGTCCGGTTGCGACCGGCAAGGCATACCCTTTAGTGACACACAATCATAGAGGCTGGCACTAGCTTTTGGCGATATTTTTCTTTGGGTCGTAAAATGGCATTTCAACCAGATCGGCTTTGCACAGGCCCTGTGCAGCCTTGACATCAAATTGTGCGCCCAATTCATGATCCTGGGAATCGATCATGGCAAGCGCGATATTCTGCTCAAGCCGCGGCGAATAGACAGCTGACGTCACCTTGCCGATCACCTTACCATTTTTCATAACTGGCCAGAATTTCGTGTTTGGCGCAGTCAATGGCGCGCCATGCAAGATCAATCCAGCCTGTTTGCGTGACACGCCTTTTTCACGAATGGCCAGCAACGCTGATTTGCCAACAAAATCATGTGCTTCATCAAGCGCAACCAGCCGGTCAAGCCCCAGCTCGAACGGATTGGTATTGATATCCATATCGGCATGATAAGACAGCATGCCGCCTTCAATCCGGCGAATGCTCGATGTATGCCCTGGCTTTAAGCCAAATTCTTGTCCGGCAGCCATGATCCGATCCCATAATTCGGTACCGAGCTTGCCATCTTGAAGATAGATTTCATAACCAAGCTCGCTTGACCATCCGGTTCGAGACACCACAAGTTCCATACCATCAAGCGTTAAATGACGAAGCCAGTAATATTTCAGATCGGCAATACCTTCGCCAAATAACGCCTTCATGATATCCATTGATCGTGGCCCTTGAAGCTGAACCGGCGAGGCATCAGGCTCGCAAATATGAACATCAAAACCAGCATGAACGGCAACACCTTGCGCCCAGAAAAGAACATCGCTATCAGCAAGCGAGATCCAGAATTTATTTTCTTCCAGCCGCAAAATGATCGGGTCGTTCAAAATACCGCCTTCGGCATTGGTGATAAGCGCATATTTACATTGACCAACCGCCATTTTGCTGAGGTCGCGCGGGGTTAGATATTGAACAAATTTTGCAGCATCGGGGCCAGTGACCTGAACCTGACGTTCAACCGCGACATCACATAAAATCGCATGATTGACCAGATTCCAGAAATTTTGTTCAGGGTCGCCAAAATCGCGCGGAATATACATATGATTATAGACCGAAAATGCCTTTGCACCCCATTTCACCGTAGCGTCAAAATAAGGAGATTTGCGGATTTGTGTTCCAAAACCAAAATCAACAAGATCAGACATAGGTGAATTCTCCCAAAGCGAACGCGCCCTTTTGGCAAGCGCAAAAATGAATAGCAGTCACAACCTACCGTGACGTTTTAGGCAAACTACCCGCTGAACGTCTAATTTTGTTCAATTCCTACACAACAGTGACGGCGTTTACCTATTTTCAAATGATGGCCAAGCGTCAAAGCGGCATTTGCTTGATGGGGTATTTAATTTTGGGTTATTAGTCTTTGGTTATTTGGCGATGCAGCGGAACCCGATATAGACAACCGCCATATCACGCGGCTTGGTGGCGCCATAATCTGATCGCATCTGATCGGCACCATACCACCATGACCCCCCCATTGTTGCCTGGGATGACCCATTGCCCATCACCGCCCATTCCCAGACATTCGCGCCCATATCAAACAGACCATTGACCCCCGCTTTTGTTTGCCCTGCCGGTGCATGGCCAAAACCACGATCAAGATAGCGGCTATAGTCACGCTTGCCAGCAATCGGCCGCAGATCAGCACCGCATTCGGCAAGACAATTTGCACCGTCAGGGCTGTTGCCGGTTGGAAATTCATAGGTCATGCCACGCTGAAAAGATGCTGGTGGATCAGGGCGTAACTCGGTATAGCCAGCCCTAATCCATTCATCACGATGCGGCAATCTTTGGCCGCGCCAGTCGCAATAGGCCATTGCCTCATCAAAGGTAATATGAACCGCCGGTTCATTTGGTGGGCTTGCAATCCCATAGGGTTGACGCCAATTCCAATCAGGTTTAACCACCCACCCCGCCTCATAGACCATCCCGCCCGATTCCTCGGCCTTGGTGCGAAAACCGGTGGCGGCAACAAATTCGGCAAAGGCACCGATTGTCACTTCAGTTTGATCAATGCCTGATGCCGCATCGGCGCGCGCCGAAGCCATAAATATCAGCGATATAGTCAAACATAAAAGACGCAATAACATTCACCGTCTCCTCATTTCAGGCAGAGCCAAACAGCCTCGACGTCTGCAAACTGCGAACCAAGAATAAACTTCACTTTTCGATTGCGATAGCCTTATTCTAGATCCACGTAAATAGCATTATATGACCGTCAAAAGGGGAGTGCGTGACAATGAGCCGTGATCAGGCGTTGAG
>JAFMNI010000191.1 GCA_017859295.1 Candidatus Puniceispirillum sp.
GAAACATTTCATCAATGCTGAATGTCATCGGGATTGACAATTCACCAAGCGAGCGTTCAAGACGCTGCATATGATAAATGAAATCAACAATCTGCCCATCTAGAATCCCAAAGCCTTCATAAACAGCATCGGCGAATAAAAGGCCGCGATCAAAAACCGGCAGCTTGGCCTCACTCTCGGCAATATAGTCGCCATTTAAATAGATAATCCGCTCGCTCATACCATGCTCTTTTATATATTTTTCAATAGTCTGGTTAAAAATTTCTCATTATTACTGGCAGTCAAAGAGATCCTGCATCCAGCGCTGATCACGGCCAGACAAAAAACCCTAATCCCAGAACGGACAAATGAAAACCAAATATTATGTGACGATCGCGCGAAACCAAAACACCGATCACGACACCGTGTTTAAGATTGCCAGATCCGGCCAGCGCGCGCACAGCCGTGCGTGATTGGCAGGATCAATACTGACCAGAATTTGTTCATGCCCACGCTCGTCAAAATGCGATGATTTAACCATTGCATTCTGATGCAGCCACGCGCGCGCCGCGCCGTCAATTGGCGGCACATCAACAGTCACCAAAATCGCCGATTTCCCGAGATGCCGATCAAGATGCGCCATCAAATCATCAACGCCGTCACCCGTGGCAGCAGACACAAACACACCGCTTGGGAACATGTTTTGCAAGCTGGCAATCTGTTCATCGTCAGGCTCTAGCAGATCGGCTTTATTCAGCACATGAACAACCCGCGCGGCCTGTGTTTCGGCGTCCATGCCAAGGTCGCCAAGCACCTTGATCACATCGGCCGCCTCTTCGGCCACCTGCGGCGATGACGCATCATGCACATGAAGCATGACATCGGCATGAACCACCTCTTCAAGCGTGCTTTTAAAAGCCTCGATAAGTTCGGTTGGCAGCTGGCTGATAAAGCCGACCGTATCGGCAAGAACCGCCTTGCGGCCAGAGGCGAAATCTAGTTCGCGCATGGTCGGATCAAGCGTTGCAAACAGCATATCCTTTGAGAGAACACCGGCACCTGTTAGCCGGTTGAACAAGGTTGATTTGCCAGCATTCGTATAGCCGATTAACGCCAATGTTGGGGTTTCACTTCGAAGGCGGTTGCTACGCTGCAAGGTTCGCGTGCGGGTAACTTCTTTCAGCTCGGCTTTAATCCGGATCACGCGATCCATCAGCATTCGGCGATCAAGCTCAATTTGCCGCTCACCGGGGCCTCCTAGAAAGCCGCTGCCACCACGCTGGCGCTCAAGATGGGTCCAGCTGCGCACAAGGCGGCTTCGCTGAAAACTGAGCGCGGCAAGCTCAACCTGCAGCCGGCCAGCATGGGTTTGCGCACGTGCGCCAAAAATCTCGAGAATAAGCTGGGTGCGGTCAATAACCTTGGCCTTGATCTGGGTCTCAAGGTTACGCTGCTGCACAGGCGATAGGGTTGTATTAATGATAATCACCGGCGCGTCATGGCTAGACATAAAATCTTCAGTCAGATCCGCCAAACGTTCAGTAACGCCTTTGCCAAAATACGACCCCGCCCGCAATTTCGCCAATGCAACAACCTCGGCATGAACCACCTCAAGGCCGATGGCTTCGGCCAGCAAACAAGCCTCATCCAGCATTAAATCGGCAGGACGGCTCGACGGCGCATTCCGCACTTCGGGATGAATAACAAACGCAATTGGGGTGCCCAAGGCAAGCCTCATTGAAACTGACGATGATGAAGCATCATCAATAGCGTGGCTAGCAATGATCAGCTAGCCCAAAAGCGAAATCTTCGACCAGCAATGCGATTTCCCGGATAGACCAATGGCAGGGTTTTCGCCTAATATCAAAAAAAGATCATTTTTGGGCGCGCACCCTTATGCCCCATATCAACATAGGAACAGCCCATCATGAGCAAGACGATCATCATTACCGGTGCCGGAAGCGGCATTGGCGCAGCAACCGCCAAGGCCTTTTTAGATGATGGCTATCATGTTGGCTTGATCGGGCGGCGCCAAGAAACGCTGGAGGCAACCGCTGACGGCCATAAAAACGCGTTGGTTCTACCGTGTGATGTTGCTGATCCAGACGCAGTGGACAAAGCCTTTGCAAGCGCTATGGCGGCGTGGGGGCGGCTTGATACGCTGTTCAACAATGCCGGTATTGGCAGTTTTTCAACGACCATTGACGAAATTCCAGTTGAGACATGGCTGAATGTTGTTTCAATCAACCTGACCGGATCATTTTTATGTGCGCGCGCGGCCTTTAAAATCATGCGCGAGCAATCACCTCAAGGCGGGCGGATCATTAATAACGGATCAATATCCGCGCATGCCCCGCGCCCGGGATCAACCCCCTATACCAGCACGAAACACGCGATTACCGGCCTGACCAAAAGCCTGTCGCTTGATGGACGCGCCTTTAACATCTGCGCGTCGCAAATCGACATTGGCAATGCGCTAACCGATATGGCGCAGGCAATGACCACCGGTATGCCGCAGCCAGATGGCAGTATTCGCCCTGAGGCAACTATGGATGTTGCGCATGTGGCATCATCGGTTCTGCATATGGCGAATTTGCCACTTGATGCGAATGTTCAGTTTATCACCGTGATGGCACCAAAAATGCCGTTTATCGGGCGGGGATAGCGGGCGGGGATAGCCAATCCGAAAAGCGCTATTTCTTCTGTTCCGCGGTTAGCGTCGTTGCCGCAGCTAGAGCCAGCGCAACCGCACTCCACATGAAAATATTGTTCCATTGGCCAAAGAAATCAGCCATTG
>JAFMNI010000036.1:0-7861 GCA_017859295.1 Candidatus Puniceispirillum sp.
CTTTGACCCGGTGATGACAGCCGTGACAGCGCGGCAATGGCGGCATTGGCATAATCACCGGCAATCGCAATCGACCGGTCAATGGCATCATGGCTGGCAAGAATGGCCTGCGCGGTGGCAAGATCGCCATCGGCAAAATTGCCATCACCCATTGTGCGTTGCCAGAATTCGCGGTCATTTGCATCGCCATCCTGCCATGCCAGAATGACCGGAAGGGTGATTTTCTGGTCAATGAAATCATCGCCGGTATTTTTGCCCATCGCGCTGCTGCTGACGCCATAATCCATTGCATCATCCATGATCTGGAATGCCAGCCCAAGCTGCAGCCCGTAATCATGCATCACCGCAACATCATCATCATTTGCGCCTGCCAATTTGGCACCGGCGGCGGCGGCGGCGGCGAATAAAATCGCGGTTTTGCCCGTAATCACATCGAAATAGGCATCTTGCGGCGTGTCGGGCATGCCAGCGATGGTCATTTGTTTGATTTCGCCTTCGGTAATCCGCGCCGACGCATTGGCCAGCTGGCCAAGAACCGTAATATCACCAGCCTCAACCATCAATTCAAAAGCGCGGGCAAACAGAAAATCACCCACCAGAACCGACGCTTCATTTCCCCAAAGCGCATTTGCCGTATCGCGGCCACGTCGCAAATTCGACTCATCAATCACATCATCATGAAGAAGCGTTGCCGAATGGATGAATTCGACGGCGGTTGCCAGCCCCACAGCATGCGCGCTGCCACCGGCAATTTGCGCGCCGGCAAGGGTCATCATCGGGCGGATGCGTTTACCGCCAGCGGCAATCAAATGTCCGGCCAGTTCGGGAATCAACGGCACGTCACTGGCAAGCCGTTGCAAAATCATTGCATTGACGGCTTTCATATCATCGGCAAGCAGATTGACCAGCGGGTCAAGCGAAACCAGTTCGCCGTGATTCTCGATTGCAGGATTAGCACTCATTCTTTCAACCTATCAAATGGCGATTTGCCATCTTCCTAAAGGAAATATGTTTTTGCGCAATTTAAAGCCGTTTGGCTTTTTGGCCACAGCGTCATCGCGCCGACCATTGGCGGCGCGCATGGATGGCGTGTCTAAAATCTTTCCCATTCATTACGATGCCACATCACCGACTAGCAAGGAAAAAAGGCCAGCCCACGGCGGATTTTGTCGTTGCAATGCTTGGTAATTCGCCAAAAATGCGGCATGATGTGGCTTCATGGAACATCTTGTTAGCACAACCAATAATGTGCGCCTGTCATTTTTGCTGGCGCTGTTGCGTGATGCGGGCATTAAGGCGCATGTGTTTGATGCAAATATTTCGGCGCTTGAGGCTGGCATTGGGGCTTTTCCGCGCCGGATTATGGTGCCAACGAAACGGCTTTTGGCGGCAAAAACGCTGCTTGAGGATGCAAATGAATTTTATGATGATTGATCATGGACGTTTGTGCGGCGGCTGGCAGCAAAACCAGCCGAGCCAGCCCCTGTTAGGGGTGACAAAAACATGAGCCAAGATCCAACAATCGGGAATGATGCCAAAACCGGCGATGGCGCACCGCCTGATGGCCTTGATGATCTGGCGGTAACACATGATCATTTGCTTGGCAAAACCGTGTCGGTTATGCAGCCAAAAAGCGGGTTTCGCGTTGGCACGGATGCGGTGCTTCTGGCGGCGGCGGTTGGGGTTAATCGTGGCCGTATTCTGGATATGGGGGCAGGGGTTGGCGGGATCAGCCTGTGTTTGGCACGGCGGCTTGATGCGGTGCAGATCACCGCGATTGAGATTGATCCGGTGATGGCGGCATTGGCACAACGAAATGTCGCGGCCAATGGTTTTGATGACCGGCTTCGTATTTTGCGCGATGATATTGCCAAAATGCCCCCCGTTCTGGCGGGCAGTTTTGATCATGTTGTCAGTAACCCGCCCTATCATTACGCAACTGGCACAAGGCCGCGCGACAAACGGCGGGCTTTGGCGCATATCGGCGAAGGATTGGCGCTTGGTGATTGGGTTAAATCGGCAATCTGGGCGGCAAAACCGCGCGGACGGATCAGCTTTATTTGCCGGGCTGATCGGGCGGATGAATTGATCCATCTTTTTACCATGGCGGGTGCTTCAGAAATTCTGCAATTCCCGCTTTGGCCGCGGCCAATGGTGCCGGCTGGGCGGGTGATCATTCAGGTGCGCAAGGCGGTGTCTGGCCCGGGCGCGATTTTACCCGGTCTTATCATGCATAATGATGATGGCAGCTTTACCGAAGCCGCTAGCCGCATTATGAATGGTGAAGGTCTGTATATGGTGCATCCTGCCCGCAGGGTCTAGGCGTGATTGCCAGTGGATGATCGGCATAGCGTAATCGGCAGGGTGTGATTGGCAGTGATGCCAGATGAAGGGAAATAGGCGAAATGGGACTTTTGTCCAAAATAATGTTTTGGCGACGCCGCAGGTCGGTTGTGCCGGTGGTGCGGTTAAGCGGTGTAATCTCGCAATCGGGCAGTCTTGGACGGCGCGGCCTATCGCTTGAATCGGTTGAACCGCAATTGAAAAAGGCCTTTTCGGTCAAGCGTGCCAAGGCCGTCGCCATCATCATTAACTCGCCTGGAGGCTCGCCGGTGCAATCATCATTGATTGGCCAGCGCATTCGTGACCTTGCCAACCGCGCCGATGTGCCGGTTTTGGCGTTTTGCGAAGATGTGGCGGCGAGTGGCGGCTATTGGCTGGCGGCATCAGCCGATGAGATTTATGCCAATCCGGCATCGGTGATCGGGTCTATTGGGGTGATATCGGCCGGTTTCGGTTTTGATAAAGCCATTGCCAAGCTTGGCATTGACCGGCGGGTTTACACCGCTGGCGAGGCCAAAATGACGCTTGACCCCTTTCAGCCTGAACGCGATGAAGAAATTGACCGGCTGAAAGGGTTGCAGGCCGATATTCACAAACAATTTATCACCCATATCGAACAGCGTCGTGGGTCACGGCTGAAAGGCGCGCATGATGAATTATTCAGCGGCGCGTTCTGGACAGGCCAACGTGCGCTTGAATTGGGATTGATTGATGGGCTTGGTGAATGTCGCCAAACATTGCTTCAACGTTTTGGTGATGACACTGATGTGATGTTTGTTGAGCCAAAGCGCAAATTCCTGCCGCTTGGACTTCCGGCAATGAGCAGCCATCTTGTGCAGGAAACCGCCGATCTTGCGATTGAGCGCGCTTATTTTTCGCGTTTCGGGCTGTAAAAGTCAAACCGGTTATGTCAGGATAACGCCATATTCGCCGTTGCTGGCAGACCAATCGCTGGCTTTCCGCAAAATCCAGCATCACGCCGGTTGCATTACACATGTCGGATTACGCCTCTAAAGGACGCTTGAATAATGGTTCTCTCACTTCCGAAAATCCTTGGTCTTTTTGCCCTGATCTGGCTTGTCTGGATGGCATTTCGGTTTATCGAGGCGCGCCAGAAAAACCGTGCTGATCAGCCATTAGACAAAAATGGCAACACGGCGGGAGCAGCGAAAAAAGACCCGAATGACGCATCGGTTGATTTGCAGGAATGCACAATTTGCGGGGCATGGGTAAGCGGCGAGACCTGTGATCGGGAAAACTGTCCCTATTAGCGGCAGCAACAGCTTGCCTTTTGATACGGTTTCCGGCTAATTTCCGTGCATCTTTTGCAATAGGAATCGTGACTGATGCCAACATCACAAAGCGACGAAATTAGAACCGATTTCCAGTCGATAATACTGAATTTACAACGCCATTGGGCAAAGCAGGGCGCGGTTGTCCTGCAGCCCTATGATATGGAGGTTGGCGCGGGTACATTTCACCCGGCAACAACGCTTCGTGCGCTTGGCCCCGATGATATTTGGCGCGCGGCCTATGTTCAGCCATCGCGGCGGCCGTCGGATGGGCGCTATGGTGAAAACCCAAACCGGATGCAGCATTTTTACCAGTTTCAGGTGATTTTCAAACCATCACCAGCGGAGTCGCAGGCGCTATATCTCGACTCGCTAAAGGCAATCGGGCTTGATCCCGACAAGCATGATATCCGGTTTGTCGAAGATGATTGGGAATCACCAACGCTTGGCGCATGGGGTCTTGGCTGGGAAGTCTGGTGTGATGGCATGGAAATTTCGCAATTCACCTATTTCCAACAGGTTGGCGGGATTGAATGTAATCCGGTGCCGCTTGAACTTACCTACGGGTTGGAACGGCTGGCGATGTATATTCAAGGCGTTGAAAATGTCTATGACCTTGATTGGGATGGTGTGCCAGCTGCCGAAGGCGGCAAAACTTACGGCGATATTTTCAAACGCGCCGAGGTTGAATTTTCCGGCTGGAATTTTGAACATGCCGATACGGATATGCTTCTTGGGCATTTCCGCGATGCCGAAATTGAATGTGGCCGCTTGCTGGGGTTGGAGACGCCACTCGCATTGCCAGCCTATGATCAATGTATGAAAGCCAGCCATCTGTTTAATATGCTTGATGCGCGTGGGGTGATTTCGGTGACTGAACGCGCCGCCTATATCGGGCGTGTTCGGAACTTGGCCAAAGGATGCTGCGAAGCATGGATGGGAATAACGGAGACCACAACCAATGGCTGATCTGGTAATTGAATTTGTCTCAGAAGAAATTCCTGCCCGCATGCAGGCTGGTGCTGGCCGTGATCTGGCGCGGTTGATTGAATCGGCCTTAATAACGCTTGGCGTCTGGCATGATGACAGCGTGGCAACCGGCCTTTGTGCGCCGCGTCATTTGCTTGCCTATGTCACCAATATTGCTGCATCGCAGCCGGATCGCATTATCGAAAAACGTGGGCCGCGTGTTGATGCGCCCGCGGCGGCGATTGCCGGTTTTTTGAAATCGGCCGGGGTCAGCCGCGAAGAGCTTGTGGAAGAAGATACGCCAAAAGGCCGGTTCTTATTTGCACGAAGCGAAATCACTGGCGGTGATACAGCCGCGCTGTTGGCGCCGATCATTATTGATATTCTGACCCATTTTCCATGGCCAAAAAGCCAGCGATGGGGTCGTGGTAAATTCCGCTGGGTGCGCCCGCTTCACCGGATCAATATTTTGTTTGATGGCAAACCGCTTGCCGGTGCGCTGGATCTGGGTGGCGGCGATGCAATCACTTTTGGCGCGACTAGCTGCGGCCATTATTTTGAGGCACCTGACGATATTGACCTTGCCGGCGTTACCAGCCTTGATGATGTAAAGGCCAGATTGCGGGCTGGCTATGTGATGCTTGACCAAGATGAACGCCATGACGCGATTATCAGCGCGGCCAAAAAATTAGCTGCCAGCGAGTCATGTCATCTCAATGAGGCTCAGCTTGGAAGTTATCTTGCCGATATTGCTGGTTTGGTCGAATGGCCAACGCCGCTTATGGGGCAGATCGAAGACCGATTCATGGTGCTGCCGCCAGAATTGCTGCAAGCCACAATTGCAACGCATCAGAAATACATCACGCTGAGTGATGTTGATGGAAAATTCTCGTCACATTTCATCGTTCTATCAAACCGGCTTGGCGATGCGGAACGCGATAAGGTGATTATCGCCGGTAATCAGCGTGTGTTGCGGGCGCGATTGGCCGATGCCGAATTTTTCTGGCAACAGGATCAGGCACGCCAGTTGGAAAGCTATCTTCCCGCACTTGGCGATGTCACATTCTATGAGGGGCTTGGCTCGATCCACGATAAGGCAATCCGGATGGAAGCGTTGGCAGGCGCTATTGCGCCGCATATGCCATCTGCCAACCCAAAAGCCGCATCACGCGCTGCCCGTCTCGCCAAGGCTGATCTTGTCACGGGTATGGTTGGTGAATTTCCTGAATTGCAGGGCATTATGGGCGGCTATTACGCGGCTGCCAGCGGCGAGGACAAAGCCGTTTGCGACGCCATTACCGCGCATTATCGGCCGCAAGGCCCGGCCGATGATTTGCCAGCAACACCCGAAGCCATGGTTGTTGCGCTGGCGGATAAGATTGACACGCTTGTCGGGTTTTTTGGCATTGATGCCAAACCAACGGGCTCAAAAGATCCGTTTGCGCTTCGCCGTGCGGCCTTGGGCGTTATCCGTATTATTGTTGATGGACAGCTAACCATCCCGCTTGGCAAGATTTTGCAGGCGAGTGCCAGCGGCTATGGCTTTGCCAAAGTTGATGCCGATCTGTTGCCCTTTATTCGTGACCGGCTTCGCGGCTATCTTCGTGATCAGAAAATGCGGCATGATGTGGTAGCCGCGGCCTTGGCCGATGATGATGGTGACGATATCTATTTGATGGCGACACGCGCATCAGCGCTTGCTGGCTTTTTGGCCGCTGCCGATGGCACCGGGTTGATGGCTGGTTGGCGGCGGGTCAGCAGCATCCTTGCTGCCGAGGAAAAAAAGGCCAAAACCGCCTTTGCCGCAACATCTGATCCGGCACTGTTTACCGATGCTGAAAAAGCACTTTTTGATCCACTATCGACAATGGCTGTGAATCAAGACAATATTGAGTCGCAGCTTGCCGCGCTTGGTGCGCTGCGTTCCCCCATTGATTTGTTTTTTGAAAAAATCGTCGTGAATGACGATGATCCGGCGATCCGCCTGAACCGACTTGGGCTATTGGCAATGATTCGTGAAAAAATGCTGGCTGTTGCCGATTTCACGAAAATAGAAGGCTAGATAGAGACATGACACAATGGGTTTATAATTTTGGCAAAACAGGAACCGATGGCGATGCATCGCGTCGCAACCTTCTTGGTGGCAAGGGTGCTAATCTTGCCGAAATGAGTGGCATTGGCCTGCCGGTTCCGCCCGGATTTACCCTTAGTACCGATGTCTGCACGCATTTTTATGACCATGACAAAACCTATCCTGACACTTTAGATCAGCAGGTGCGTGACGCCATTGCGAAAATCGAAAGCGAAACCGGCACCCGTTTTGCCGATTCCGCTAACCCGCTTCTTGTTTCGGTGCGGTCAGGTGCGCGGGCCTCGATGCCGGGCATGATGGATACGGTTCTCAATCTTGGGCTGAATGACGCTACGGTCGAAGGCCTTGCCAACCGCGCCAATGATGCGCGTTTTGCCTATGACAGCTATCGCCGGTTTATCCAGATGTATAGCGATGTCGTGATGGAGGTCGATCACGGCCTGTTTGAAGATGCGCTTGAGGATATGAAGCTTCAACGCGGCGTTTATGAAGACACTGAATTGACTGGTGATGATTTAAAAGCACTTGTCGCCAGCTATAAGGACATTGTTCAAGATGAGGCTGGCACCGGCTTTCCCCAAGACCCGTGGAAACAGCTTTGGGGCGCGATTGGGGCGGTATTTACCAGCTGGATGAATACCCGCGCCATCACCTATCGGCGGCTGAATAACATTCCTGCCGCATGGGGAACAGCGGTCAATATTCAGGCCATGGTGTTTGGCAATATGGGTGATGATTGCGCGACCGGTGTTGCGTTTACGCGTGACCCATCAACCGGTGAAAACAGCTTTTACGGCGAGTTTTTGATCAATGCACAAGGCGAAGATGTTGTTGCCGGTATTCGCACGCCATTGCCATTAACGGCGGCTGCCCGCGAAAAAGGCGGCGGTGATGCTTTGTCGATGCAAGAAGCCATGCCGGCGGCCTTTGATCAGCTTGATGCGGTTCGCAAAAAGCTTGAGGCGCATTATCGCGATATGCAGGATCTTGAATTTACTGTCCAGCAGGGCGTGTTATATATGCTGCAAACTCGTAGCGGAAAACGCACTGCGGAAGCCGCGCTTCGCATGGCTGTTGAAATGGCTGATGAAGGGTTAATCACCCGCGACGAAGCCCTATGTCGGGTTGATCCGAACGCGCTTGACCAGCTGCTTCATCCAACGCT
>JAFMNI010000036.1:8108-13021 GCA_017859295.1 Candidatus Puniceispirillum sp.
GCCTGTGTTTCGGGTGCAAGCGATGTGCGCTTTGACGAGGTTAGCGGCAAGGTCTTTATCGCTGATCAGGTTTTGGTCGAAGGTGATGTTATCACCATTGATGGCACCAGCGGTGAGGTTTATGCCGGTAAAGTCGATACGATCCAGCCGAAAATGTCAGGTGCCTTTGCCAGCGTTATGGGTTGGGCTGACGAGGTGCGCCGCATGGAAGTGCGTACCAATGCCGAAACCCCTACCGAGGCGCGGGTTGCCCTTGATTTCGGTGCGCAGGGCATTGGCCTATGCCGAACCGAACATATGTTTTTCGATGCAGGCCGCATCATTGCCATGCGCCAGATGATCATGGCTGCCGATACTGAAGGCCGTGAATTGGCGCTTGCCAAACTATTGCCGATGCAGCGCCGTGATTTTGAAGAATTATTTACCATCATGGCTGGTTTGCCAGTCACCATCCGGCTTCTTGATCCGCCATTGCATGAGTTTTTACCGCATTCGGCCGATGAATTGGCCGAAGTTGCCGCCGCCGCTGGCGTCACAATCGAGACGGCACGCCAACGCTCGGTCAAGCTTGCCGAGACCAACCCGATGCTTGGTCATCGTGGCTGCCGCTTGGCAGTGACTTATCCGGAAATCTGCCGGATGCAAGCCCGCGCTATTTTTGAGGCGGCCTGCGCTGTTGCCAAAAACACTGGCGAGTCACCCATTCCCGAAGTGATGGTTCCGCTCGCGGCAACGGCACGGGAAATTTCGCTTTGCAAGGCCGAGATTGACGCGGCTGCGGCTGCGGTTATGGTGGAAACCGGTATCACGATATCATATCTTGTTGGCACGATGGTTGAATTGCCCCGCGCGTCAATCTGTGCGGCTGATCTGGCGGTTGAGGCCGAATTCTTTTCCTTTGGGACGAATGATCTGACGCAAACCTCGCTTGGCATCAGCCGTGACGATGCCGGATCTTTCCTGCATGATTATGCTGATAAAGAGATTTATCCGGTTGATCCGTTTGTGTCGATTGACCTTGAAGGGGTTGGCACTCTGGTCGAAATGGGGGTTGAGCGTGGCCGCAAAACCCGTCCCGATATCAAGCTTGGCATCTGCGGTGAACATGGCGGCGATGGCGATTCAATTCTGTTTTTTGAAAAGGTCGGTCTTGATTATGTATCTTGTTCGCCTTACCGCGTTCCTGCGGCGCGTCTTGCCGCAGCACAGGCTACGATCAAAACCCGCCAAACCGATTAATCCTTGCCGGTTATCGGCATAAACCGCTGCTGCAAAAGCGCCGCTGGTTCAGTTGTGGTGCGGTCCCTTGCCATCAAAAGAGGCATTTCGCCATCAAAAGCGATAAGACAAGAAAAAAGCCAGCAATTGCTGGCTTTTGTCGATGGGTAGATTTGGGTTTCAAATCGGGCTGGAACAGCCTTATTTGATGCCAAGACCGCCAAAGCGCTTGTTAAAGCGGGCAACCTGACCACCTGAGTCAAGGATACGATGCTGGCCAGTCCATGCTGGATGGGTCTTTGGGTCAATGTCGAGTTTCAACACATCGCCAGGCTTTCCCCAAGTCGAGCGCGTGGTATGTTCGCTGCCATCGGTCATTACAACGGTGATTTCGTGGTAATCTGGGTGAATATCTTTTTTCATGCCGGTCTCCGGTTTTACGCTTAACTGCCTGTTCGTGATGCTAGATTTGCCATGCGGCAGAATGATCCTCGCCAACAAACAGCGCTGGTGGTATATCCCCTATAGCGATGATAAGCAAGCCCCCCGACGTAGAAAATAAATGGTTCGCGGGTTGGGTGAACAAAAATTGGGGTTGATGAATGAATAACGGGCAGAAAACTGATCAGCAGACAGCATTTCCGGCGGATCAGACCTTGGAAACAAATCGCCGTTACACCAGCCGCCAGCTATTGGCCGTCTTTTGGCCCTATCTTCAGCCGCATCGTCTCCGAATCGCGCTTGCCATTTTGGCGCTTGTGCTTGTTGCTGGTGCGCTTCTTGGAATGGGGCGCGGGCTTGCCTATCTTGTTGATGAAGGGCTTGGCAAACGCGACCCTGCCTTGCTTGACCGCGCGGTGATGGCAACAGCGATGATTGCGGTGGTTCTGGCCTTTGGCAGCTATCTTCGCACCAGCATGGTGAATAAAATTGGTGAAATGGTGCTGGCTGATATTCGCCGTGCTATTTTTGGCCATGCCATTACCTTATCGGCTGGATGGTTTGAAAATGCCCGAACCGGTGATGTATTATCCAGAATCACAACCGATACCAGTATCGTTCAAACGGTCATGACCTCGACCCTGTCAATGGCAGCGCGTAATTTCCTGCTGTTGATTGGCGGGCTTGTGATGGTGGTTCTATCCAGTCCGAAAATGTCGCTTGTGGTGTTGATCGTTGTGCCGCTAGTTGTGTTGCCACTGATTTTCATGGGACGCCGGTTACGCGCTGCTTCAAGATTAGCACAAGATCGCCTTGCCGATGTCGGGGTTGAAGCCGAAGAAACGGTTAGCGCTATCCGCACGGTGCAGGCCTTTGGCCGCGAAGATTACGTCAAAGGGCATTTTGAACGGGCAGTTGATCTGTCGCTTGACGCTGGTCTTGCACGAGTTCGGCTTCGCGGTCTGTTAAGCGGCATTGTGATTTTTCTGGTCTTTAGCGGAATTGGCGTCATTCTGTGGGTTGGTGGGCAGGATTTGATGGCGGGACGGATTAGCGCTGGCGATCTGTCATCTTTCATTTTCTATGCGTTTCTGGTGGCAAGCTCGACGGGTTTTCTATCCGAGCTTGCTGGCGATTTACAGCGGGCGGCGGGTGCGGCTGAACGCATTGCGCAATTGTTGGACACCAAGGCAAGCCTGCCCACCCCAGCATCGCCGCAACCGATCAATCGGGCGGCTGCCACAGCATGTGAATTTGCCGCTGTTCAATTTGCCTATCCGGCCGCGGTGAACCGGCCAGCAATCAGCGATGTAAGCTTTGCCATCAAGGCCGGCGAACGTGTGGCGATTGTCGGGCCAAGCGGGGCGGGGAAATCAACGATTTTTCATCTTCTTCTCAGATTTTATGATCCGGTGAATGGGGCGGTTCGGGTTGGTGGGATTGATCTTCGTGATTTGTCGCTTGCTGATTTGCGCGGCCATATCGGTTTGGTGCCGCAGGATTCGGCGCTGTTTTCGGCAACGCTTCGCGAAAATATCGCCTTTGGCCAGCCAGATGCCGATGATGCGGCCATTATCGCCGCAGCAAAACAGGCACAAGCGCATGATTTCATCATGGCCGTTGATGGCGGCTATGATGCTTTTGTCGGCGAAAAGGGCGTTCGGCTTTCAGGTGGGCAACGCCAGCGGATTGCCATCGCCCGCGCAATCCTTCGCAATCCTCGTCTGTTGCTTCTCGATGAGGCGACAAGCGCGCTTGATGCACAGTCCGAAGCGGCGGTTCAGCATGCTTTAGAAAACCTGATGGCCGATCGGACAAGCCTTGTGATCGCGCACCGTCTGGCAACCGTTGTTCGGGCTAATCGTATTTTGCTGATGGATCGGGGCAGATTACTGGCGGTTGGAACGCATGAATCGCTAATGGTTGAATCTGCGCTGTATCGCACACTTGCCGAATTACAGTTCTCAATCCCAAAAGTTCGGTAAGCAGTTCAATAGCCAAGTTATTGGTTGTTGAATTGCCCGATCATTTTGATCGCCTTTGAACTGGATATGATGATGGATCGGCTGCTGATAGACAGTGCTTCCGGCGTTTACGGAGGGTTACTTAACTGCAACGCGCTGTGTAATTTTTAATTCAATTCGGCGGTTTTTACGACGAGCATCGTCATTATCATTGTTATCAAGTGGCTGAAACTCGCCATAGCCAGCGGCGGCTAATCGATTAGCTGGCAAACCCTTCTGATTGAGAAAGCGTACCACTGATAGCGCTCTCTCGGTTGAAAGATCCCAGTTGTCAGCATAGCGGCCTGCGCGAATTGGTACATCATCCGTGTGGCCATCAATCTGCAAAATCCAATTGATATCGGCGGGAATTTTCGTTGCAATATCCGCAAGCGTAATGGCGAGTTTGGCAAGTTGGTCTTGGCCCTCTGCTGCAATTTCGGCCTGTCCTTGACCAAACAAAACTTCGGATTGAAATACAAACCGATCACCAACAATCTGAACATCATCACGCCCTTTCAGTACTTCACGCAAACGTCCGAAAAATTCTGATCGGAAGCGTTGTAATTCCTGAACACGGCTTGCCAAGGCGTTATTCAATGAACGCCCAAGACTAGCAATGGCTACCTTATCGTGCGCCGTTTGCCTGTCTTTTTCAGCAAGAAGGCTGGTTAGTTCTTCGAGGCGAGTCCGCAAGGCTGCTAAGGCGTTAGTCATTTGCGCAATTTCAACTTTTGAAGCAGTGGTTTCGGCGCGGAGTCCATCAATCGTGCCCGCGGCGCTCCTGTTCTGCGCTTGCGCCGTTTCTAGTTGTCTTTGGGCAAGCTGCAGCGCGCCTAAGCGTTCCGCAAGGTTGGAACGCGTAGCAGCAAGGGTGGTTTCTGATGTGTTGATTTTGGCACGCAGCGCATCAATCGTATCAGCAGCGCTCTTGTTCTTTTCTTGTGCGATTGCCAGTTGTCCTTCTGCAAGCTGCAGTGCGCCCAATCGTTCTTCAAGACTAGCACGCGCGGCGACAAGGGCGGCGTTGGTATCGGCTTGTTGTGCTGTCAGGTTTGCAATTTGGCTATTTCGCGCCGCAATGGCGGCTTGCACGTTTGCCAATTGGGCTTGCAACTCGTCACGATTGGCATTGCTGGCATTTAACTGGTTGGTGATTTGCGCCAGATTGGCGGCAAGATCGGCGCTTGCACGGCGTTCAATATTCAACAGCTCGCCAAGCGAGGCTAATTGCTGGCGCATCTCGCCAAG
>JAFMNI010000037.1 GCA_017859295.1 Candidatus Puniceispirillum sp.
AAAATTAAGCGTTGGAATGAATTGGGTGCTTGTAAGAAGGTAAGATCGCTGGCCTGAGTTCTAATAGCCTCTTTGGAGACATAAAAGTCAAATGCTGCAGCTATGGCAATGGGGCCTTGATTCGACTACCCTCTGGCGCGTTTGTAACCAGATTGCATCATGCTGGTATTGACCTAATAATATGAGAAGCGTCTGGGATGGTTAGTAATTGATTTCTATTTCGATACGGCGATTTTTAGCGCGCCCATCTGGGGTATCGTTCGGTTCAACTGGACGGGACTCGCCATAGCTAATGGCTTCGAGTCGTTCTTCGGAAATCGTCCCATTGGCAGCAAAGGCCTGTACAACGCTGGCTGAACGCGCTGCCGCAAGATCCCAGTTGTCCCGGTAGTTGGAGCCAAAGATCAATGGCACATCATCGGTATGACCGGATACCTTAATCTTGCTTTTCCCCGCAGCATTCACTTCGGCAATGCGGTTCATAATTTCAATTGCTTCGGGGGTCAAGTTGGCTGACCCTGACGCAAACGCACCGCCAGCGCCAACTGTGATAATAACCTTGTCATCTTCACGCTGAACATCAACGAGTCCCTGGCCAATCTCTTGCCGCAAAGCAACTTTCAATTCATCTTCGGCAATTTGTGCCTTTTTATTAGATTCAGCCTTTGCTTCCGCTTGTTCTTGGGTGCTTTTCGCCGCCGCGTTGGCAGCTGCGGCAAGTTCTTTCAACTGTCCTTCAATGCCACCAAATAGAACGTCTTGCTCAGACTTGCCGGTGGCTGCTTTTGCCTTTTCAATGGCGTTCAAGGTTTGTTGAAGTAACTGAGGAAGATCTTTTTGATCCGCTTCGGTTGGGGTAAAGTTCACAACAACATTCTCGCCCAACGTTTCGACCTGAATGTCACCGCGTGCTACAGCCTCTTCCAGGGCTTTAACAAGGTCTTCAGCGTCGCTTTGTTTTTCTCCGCTACCGTCGCTGTCTTTTGTTTTAGTTTGAGACTCAAGTTCTGGCTTTGTTGTCTCTGTCGTTTGCTGAGTCATTTCATCGGTAACTGATTTAGCCGGAGACGGGCTGAAGTTTAGTGACAACACTGTTGTGCCTTTGGGTTGCTCAACAATTGGCACAATCTTTTGAACACCGAAGGCGTTTTTTAACGAACCAGAAATTTGTTTGAATTTTGGCACATTAAATTCGGCAAAAGACAAAATCAAAACAAAGAAAGCCATTAGCAAGGTCGCCATATCGGCAAAGGTTGCCATCCATGCTGGTGCGCCAACAGGAGGACATTTTGGACATTCTTCTTCTTCTTCTTCGATGACTTCGTTTTCGGTATCTTCAGCCATTCTTCATATCCTCATCAAGGGATGATCGTCGCATTGTTCAAACTATCTTGAACTATGCCGTTTCGAGTTTGGCTTGCATTTTCGGGGGGAGGGCCGAAACCATTTGATCTTGAATGTTGCGTGGAGACTCTCCCTTGGCGATATTTCGAAGGCCTACAACCACCAGCCCACGATAGATAACTTCATATGCTGTATAGCCTTCAAGTTTAACTAGCATTGGCATAAAGATAATATTAGCAATAATCGCGCCATACATTGTCGTAAGCAAAGCCACTGCCATAGCGGGGCCAATCGCCTTCGGGTCAGCCATGTTGCCAAGCATTAGAACTAGTCCGATCAATGTACCAATCATTCCCATGGCTGGGCCAATATCAATCCATCCCTTAACAACATTTTGGTTGGCTTCATGCCGAGATCTCATTGCTTTTATCTCCCCATTCAGTTGGGTCACAAGCTTTGTCTCGTCTGCGCCATCTATCAACATTTGCAGGCCTTTTTGGAAAAATTTATCTGGCACGTCCTGTCCTTCTAATGCCATCATTCCGTCTTTACGTGCTATCGCTGCAAGTTCTGCCATGCGTTCAACCAATTCATCCATCTTTTTAACTGGCGGAAGAAACGCTTTTGCCATTGCTGCAAAGCTTCCAAGAAAAACTGGCAGCGGGCATGTGTACATAACTGAAAAAAAGGTGCCGCCTATCACAATCAAAAGAGATGGGGTGTCAATGAATGGGCCAACACCGCCACCGGAGATCATCGCTCCGAGAATCATACCGATGGCGCCTATAAATCCAATGAGGGATGCTAAATCCATTGTATAACTACTCTTTTCCTGCCGTTATCTTTGACTTTGATGTTTTCAATTAAGCAAAAACAATACCAACCCAACTATTACCCATGATTTTTATAGGAAAAACAAAAAATATCAGGAATTATGGTTTTTAAATCTAAATTGGCGCAATCTATGCTTTGTATCACCAATTACTTCTATACAAATTTAAGCCTAGTGAGGATGAAATAAAGCTAATGCGGTTTTTTGCATTTTTTCAAGAGACAATCTGGTGTTTTTCTCTGGCTGTGCTTGTCGTAATTCAAGTCATTGCAAATGCTGCATTCGCGCAAAGCTCATCATCACTAAGTAGCGCTGACAACGCGGTAATTGTTAAATCTGGCAAATTCATGGCACGAGACCACCTCGTCACAGATCTGCAAAATAATGTCGAATGGATGCGCTGCTCAGTTGGTCAGGTTTGGGACGGTGATGATTGCAAAGGAAAGGCTCTTAAACTGAGTCAAGATGATGCGGCGAGGGCGATTAGCATCGCTAATGAGCAATTGGGACCAGGCTGGCGTTTGCCAACACGAACTGAACTGGAAGGGCTTGTCTGTGATGATTGTTCCCCAGTAAAGATAGAATTAGACACCTTCCCGAATACTTATGGTGAGCCGTATTGGACGGGTGAGGTGAATAGCTTTGCATCACGGCATATTTGGTCAGTCAATTTTATGACTGGTTTCACCTACGGACGCTTTTTCCCGTATCAGGAGGTCTTGGTTCGCCTTGTTCGTGACCGTTAAATGATTTTGTTGAAAAATTTCCAGGAAATCAGTTTTACTAAAAAGCTTACGCAGCCAAACCCAACTATTGCTGCTGCAAACCAGGATGGAGTTAAAAAGTTTATGTGACTAAATTTGTCGCCAGCAACCACAGCTAAAATCACAAGCATTAGGGTAAACATTACATAAGATCGGATAATCCGACAACGATGACATGGCCCAGCGCTTGGGTTGGTTTTAGTGTAAATCATTTTAGTCTCGGGTAAAAATTTGTTAAATCGGGATTTGTGGTAAATTGATCCAACAAAAATAGATTAAATAGCGACTTATTTCAATTGCTGATTAGATCGGTTTTGATTGTCTGAACTCTGACATGGAGGAAAAGCAAAAATCCTGACAAAATCATAACTAATTGAAATACATAAGATTATATGTCGTTTTCTTGACAAAACCGTTCGTCAAATAGATGTTTTGCAAATTGCATGCCGTAACCTCAAAGTTTTTTTAGGAGGACGGGATTATGCAACTTTCTCAGTCAGTAAAACTAAAACAAAAACAGTCTTTGGTGATGACGCCGCAATTGCAGCAAGCCATCAAATTACTTCAATTGTCTAATCTAGAACTTAGCCAACACTTGCAAGAGCAGGTGGATGAGAACCCATTTTTAGAAATTGGCGAAATCGAGGACTCAGGTCAATCAATGGCCAATGAAAGTACTGACCCCTCTCCAGCCGCCGATTTAACGAACCTTGCTGATTTGAAAGAAAGTGCAGCGCTAGCCGAAGACCCGACCGAACATAGTGACTTTGAAAACCGTTTTGACCAATCAATTGTCGATACGCCGCGAAACAATGCAGCAAATGCGCCTTTTGAGGGTGACTATGATGCCATCAGCAATGTGTCTTCAAAAGAAGGGTTCTACCCCGGCCTGTTTCGTCAGTTAAACCTGGCAATGGACGACCCAAAACAGCGTTTGATTGCAGGACATTTTGTTAATGCGCTTGAGCCAAGTGGCTGGCTTGGCATGCCAGTACAGGATGTTGCCGATGCCAGTGGTTGCAGTCTTGTTGAAGCAGAAGGTGTATTAACCATTCTGCAAACTTTTGAGCCAACAGGCTTGTTTGCGCGCAATCTTGAAGATTGCATCCGCTTGCAACTGATCGAGCTCGGTGTCATGACCGACGCATTTTCCATTTTATTGGAAAATCTTGATCTGCTTGCCCGCGGTGAAGTGAAACGTCTTGCGCGTCTCATTAAGTGCACTTCTGATGATGTCATGGAAATGCTTACGATTATACGCACATTAAATCCAAAGCCGGGCGAGTTCCTTGGGATTGACCATCTTGAAATGCCCAGTCCGGATGTGATTGTAAAACGGCGCTCGGATGGCTGGGTGGTCGAACTTAATCGGTCAACGCTTCCTGGGATTGTGATCAATGAAGATTATGCCGAGATGGTCACTGCCAAAAAGATGGATGATGAGGCGCAAAATTATTCGGCAGATGCTCTTAATAATGCGCGTTGGCTAAAGCGAGCTGTAGAACAGCGCAATTCAACAACATTGAAAATCAGTGCTGAAATTATCCGTCAGCAAACCGATTTTTTGGAAAAAGGATTGGACTATCTAAGGCCTCTATCTCTGCGCGATGTAGCACAGGCGGTGGGAATGCATGAGAGTACTGTTAGCCGCGTGACAACTGGGCTGTTAATTTCAACGCCACGTGGCGGCATGCCCTTAAAATCTTTTTTCAGTGTCAATATTGCATCACGTGCGCCAACGGGTGATGCATCGGCTGCAGCTGTTCGTAATATGGTAAAACGATTGATTGGTCAGGAAACCCCTGGAAAGCCGCTAAGTGATGAGGCAATTTGTAAAATGATCGCTGATGAGGGCATTGATCTTGCCCGCCGCACCGTCGCTAAATATCGCGAGATGATGAATATCCCATCATCGTCACAACGTCGTATGCAAGCACGCCTTAGCAATATACGTTAGCTGAATTCTGGCCGCGCCCGCCTCACTCCCTCGCTTGAATGATATAAAGTTTTAGGTTGGCTCTTTTATCGCATGGCGGTCCCGCTCAACTAGCAGTAGGCATCGCTTGGTAGAAATTTTCCATCGGCAATGGGTGCGATTATTTTATTGCCTGCGCAGCCACTAAAGACCGTGTGATAAGATATTCCTCACTAGTCAGGGGCTGGTCGCTCATAAAATTACCAAGTGGAACGACATGCTGGCTTTCGGGCTTGTCGTCTTGGTCAAAATGAACAAATTCAATGCCAAGGTCTTTTGCTTCAACGCCTGCCTGTTGGCCAAATGCAGTTTCGGCCTCAATGGTAAAAACTGGTTTTGTCTGACGGCTCATCCCGGCTCTCCTCTTGGTATCATTCACCACAAATTTTTGACAGTGTCGGCTCTTTCTAGGGTAATGCATTTCGCATGCCATAGATCGCCATTGATACGTCGAAAAAGAGGAATTAAGTTGCTTTCAAGCGCTATTCAATAAGGCTGGATTGCCGCAATTCTCCAGCAACGCTGATTTCGCGGCCAACAGTCATGAACTTTACCGGATCGATTGATTTGTTATTGATGCGTATTTCATAATGTAGATGAGCGCCTGCTGACCTTCCGGTATTGCCCATTTTTCCAATAACATGATTTTCACCGATATAATCACCAAGCTTGACGGTGATGCGAGCTAGGTGAGCATAGGTTGTGACAATGCCAAAATCATGCTTTACCCGCACAACCTTGCCAAATGATCCTTCGGTGCCAGCATAAATCACTGTCCCTGGGGCGGTTACACGCACATTTTCTTGCCAAGTGCCCGCCAGATCAACGCCATGATGGAATGATGTCTTGCCGGTTTTTGGATGTTTCCGATTGCCGTAGTCGCTTGAGATATAGAAATAGAGCATTGGTGGTTTGAATGGAATTTTACGAAGCGCGGCTCGATGTTCAGCAAGATTGATCATTATGTTTTTGAATTTGTCATTCTTTGCAGTGGTGGCAACCTCAATTTCGCTTGGCAGGGCCTCAACAGAAATGCCAAGGTCGACGACGGTTGACCGGATATATTCGATTTCCTGTTCTAATGCTAAAAGCATTTTTTTGGTTCTTGCCGCATCAGTTACTAGCGGTAAAACTGGACCCTGGCGTTGCGTAAAAAAGCCGGTTTGCAATCCATCTGATTCTGGCGTCTTGGGCGGGCTTGGTAATACAGTAGTGGCAGCGATCTGATCAGGTGTGGCGGCTTTGGGCGTTATCAGCGGTGGTAGAGCGAGGCGCGCATTGTCAATCAAATTGCCATCATTTTTGTTTGGCTGTGCTTGTAATATTTTTTTTTCTTTTGGGGCAGGTGCAAAATTTGGCAGAAGGGCAATGATGAATTCTTGCGCGTCGGTAGCAATGCCAGTTGGTTTTGAGTTGGTGCCGATTGAGAGATTTGACGAATCTGTTGCCAGATTTTGTTTGATGGTAATCTCTTTGGTATTTGCCTGATTGACAAAACTCTCTTGGCTAAGCGTGTTTTCGGCCATTATTTGTTCAGCTATGACCTGTTCACCTTTTGAAGGCTCACTATTAATCGGTTTTTGGCCCATTTCTTCAAACGTTGTGACGTTAGCATTTTTGGGCGCATCAATTGGCAAAATCTCAGTTGATGACAGTTGATTGACTTGCATGCTATTTGGCTTGCTTGCCGCAACGCCAATTAATTGCGGTTTGCTCAGTGTGGCTTCACTGGCAAGGGTGACGCGTTTGCCGCCTTGGATAATCATGGGCATGTCATCATCTGTGGTCATTTTAACGTCTGGAAGTATTTGTGGTGTTTGTGGCGCGGATACCGCAGGCTGGGCCCTGGCTGGGCCAATGATCCGGCGCGGCGATTGCGCTGTTTTCCCTACGATCCCTGGTGGATGCAAATCATCAAGAGTGGTTGGGTGGTAATCAAGCCATTTAAAGTCGCCACCTGTACCAGTATATTTACTGATAGTGGCACCATTTTTTGGGTTTATGCTGGCCTCTGCGGTTTTGATCGTTTCTTCGCGCACCACTTCAATGGTGCTATAGCTCGCAATTATTGCCGAATAGAAAATGGTAACCACGCCAACCATGCAAATTAGGATAGCAGTTAAAACCAGCGATGGTTTCAGACTCACTTCAATGGGGCCTCCGCGGGTAAAGATCAAAAACCGGTTTTCGCGAAGAAACCAAATTCTATTGATTGTGGCGGTTGGCATATCGTTCTGGTTGCTGTGCCGCACTTCGGGCGCAAAGTGTGCATAGAGACCAGCGAGTCCAAAAGCCTGTAAAACTTTAACAACGCCTGATGTGACTGCTTTTTTGCCTCTATCAGTCATGCGACCACTACCCTAACTTCATCCAGACCATTAAAATCAGGAGAATATTCGTCAAAAGTTGGACACCGATCACCACCAATAAAAGATTGCTAGAAATTTGATTGCGAACATTCAATTGAAACGTGGGCATTTTTATGGCGGTTTCGACGCCTTTATGCATATTTATCATGTCATCTGAAATCACTCCATCGACAGATAGTGATGTGGCGCCGGCTTTCATTTTCTTGTTGCCATTATTTGACGATCTGATTGCCGGCTCAACTGTCTGTGTGCTAAGTGAAATATCTGCATTATGACCAGCAGTGTAAGTTGTGTCTCTTAGCTCTTGGCGCGAGACAATAGCTGCTGAAACTTCATTTCGCATTTCTTCAATTCTTTTTCGAATATCGACAACTTCATCAGCCATAATTTGCTCTAACTGCATTAAGAATTTGGTAAAAATGTCGTTTCTGTTTTTGTGTCGCTTGTCATTTAAGCAAACGATGTGCCATCAAGTTTTTTTCAAAGGCAACTAACAACTAAATGGTACCTTAAATCAGAGCTTTTGATGATATAAAAGGCGAAAGCAATGCTAATTGAAAAAAAGATCATTAGAATCAAAGGCATGATATGATTGGTAAAAATAGTGCTAGCCCGATGTTATCGCCAAATCATTCGCAGATTAACGTAGATGTGCGAATCAGGGGCACCATTACTGTATCTGAACCGCTTGTCATGGCAGGTCAGCTTGACGGCGATATCAAGGCCGGCGAACTTCACATCGCATCTACGGCGATTGTTAGTGGCGACGTGACCGCGCAAAACGTAACGATTGACGGTAGGGTTCATGGGGTTATTGTTTCTGATGAGGTGTATTTATCTGCAACAGCCCATTTTGAAGGGCAATTAAACTGTCATGGCATTGCGATTGATAATGGCGCATATGTTGATGCAAAATTCATCAAGGAGCCAGTAACAAATGGATAAGCTTGGAAGCAAGACAATCATTGGTGCCAGTGCGACCTTTACCGGTAAGATTGCTAATGCGCGTGTCGTTGAAGTTCATGGCAAAGTGAACGCCGATTTAATTGCGGAAAAAGTAACCATTGGTGAAGCCGGACGCTTTGATGGCGCAATCCGCGCTGACCTTGTTGTGGTGTCTGGCCATTATGAAGGCAAGATGCAAGCTGGAAGCGTATGGGCTACGGCAACAGCCTCAATTTCTGGCAAATTACATTATGAAACATTACAGATGGATCGAGGCGCAGCGCTAAATTGTCATATTGTTCATAACTGGAGAGCAAAAACTGATGACCCCGAGCAAAGTAATGCTGGCAATTCGGATGTGCCATTGCCTGACACGTCAAACAAGGCAAAAACTGGCACGGTGCCATCATCCTCTAAAAAAGGTGTATAACCCATGTTGGCGAAATCAAATGAGCAGATGACTAACCTGCACGAAGATACAACCTATATCCTGGGTGAGTTGATTATGGAGGGATCACTTGACGGTGGCAATCATCCCGTTGTGATTGATGGCCAATTCAACGGTGATATCACTGCGCCCGATGTAATCATCCTAGAACAGGGCAAAGTAACGGGCGCCATCAATACACAAACGGTGGTTATCAACGGTTATTTCAAAGGTAACCTGGTATGTGAAAGCTTGACCGTCACCTCCACCGGCATTGTTGAGGGTGAGGTACAGGCAAATGCGTTGTCAATTGATTTGGGCGCCGAAGTGATAGGTTCAATTAGCCGCGTAAACGTAAAATCAAACTAGATTTAAATCTCTGTCATTGGCTAATTAATTATGCATCTTCATCTAGATGCTTCATTAAATCATCACAAAGCTCGGCGGTTACAATACATTGATCCATGAATGCCATTGTTTCGGCGCGGCCTTGAAGCTGAAACATGCGCATTGCGGCGTAGCGACCGGCAGCCATTGCTACGGTTAATGGCATATTTTCCGCTTCGGCCAATTCTTCAAGCGCTTTTTCAATTGAATCACGGATATGTTCAACCTTGTCGACATCTTTTTTTGATAGCGCCAACACATCATTACTGACTATTTTCGGTTCAGCGCGGCGCTGATTGAATTGAATAATTTCACCCATGATTTAGTTTCCTCGCGCCAGTTTCAACGGACATTTCATCATCCGTGCTTCAATTTTGATGTTGGCCGATGCTGTATGGTCAGCATCGGCTTGGTTTATCGTCAGCGGAACAAGAATATTTGTGTTCAGCCGATGGGCTTCGTTTTTCAGAATGATCAAAGCATTGTCCATTGTGCCGATATGACGCACTTCGATAATCCCGATGCTGCTGCATCCAGCCAATTGGCTGTTCGTATGGTTGCTGAATTGAATAGTTTGTGACCCGTCAACCGCTATGGGGGATGGCCGATTTATGGGTGCAATAATGTCTTCCGCCGGTGTAGCTGCCCCAATAGCGGCTTGCTTGGTGAGTAATTCATCGACAATGCTAGTAGCCATATCTTTAGCCATATCACGAGCAATATCTGTTCGCATTTGTTGCCCACGAAGTTTGTCCCACTCATCAGTTGGAACAACGACAACCGATGCTTTGCCGGTTTGTCTATTGTCAATCAACAATTGGCAACCTGCTGTCATTAAGCTAATTGTTGCGATTGCGGTCAATGTGGAGATTCTTTTTAGCACGGCACTGAACCATTTCTTGCTATATCTGTTCAAATGTACCAACGACTTTGTCACACAAATATTTACCTACTTTTCGAACTTTATGAATAAAGGTGGTTTGGGGTGGCTCTTCGTTATTAAAACAGCCACAGTGTTGCTGAAAACATTCCCCAAAAACTTCAGAGCCTCCTTGCTAAATCTCTTCAAAATTGAATAGAAAGAATTTGGTTTTACGCTAACCTTGTACGATAAAAGTAATTATTGAGCAGTGGACCTCTTTTAAGGCTCATGCCCATTGGCTTTTGCTGCTTTTCACGAGGTAATCTAATTCCAAGCAGAGCGAAATAACGTCATGGGAAAAAAATGCTTAAGCGTTCCAGCTGACTTAATGGCGCGTATATATGCGCTTTGTGAGGATGAAGATGATTTGATTGCTATCATGGCAACTGTCTCGGCTGAATTGTTTCAAGCGGTTGAAGGATTTGACTGGGTTGGTTTTTACCGTGTAGTTGCCCCTAATTTATTGAAGGTTGGCCCCTATCAGGGTGGGCATGGTTGCCTTGTTATCCCATTTGATCAAGGGGTTTGCGGTGCGGCAGCGCGGTATAAAACAATCCAGCTTGTTGATGATGTTGATGGTTTTGAGGGGCATATCGCCTGTTCGAGTAGTACAAAATCTGAATTGGTAATTCCCTGTTTTAACCAAAGCGGCCATTTGCTTGGCGTTCTAGACATTGATTCAGATCAGCCGCACTTTTTTACATGGCAGGATGCTGACCAATTGGATCAGATGTTGCGGCAGCTTTTTCAAAATGTGTCTTCATAACCTTTTTCAAGTCGTCTTTGTCCTTGGCTTTCCAATCAAGCATGAATATGATGACCGCTGGTCAATTAAAATGCGGAGGTGGGTATGGAACCCATGCAGCGTGCCAGGTCGGAGACAGCAAAATTAGAGCGCGAAGACTCTATTTTGACGGCGACTGAAATATTGCTTCGGCAATCTGGCTATGACTCCATGACAATGCAGGCGGTTGCAACAGCGGCAGGGCTGGCAAAAGGAACGCTCTATCTGTATTTTACCAGCCGTGAATCACTTGTTCTTGCGGTTTATGGCCGGTTGTTTGATCGTTGGATTGACCGTTTTGCTGTTCATCAGCCTGAATTTACCGGTTTTGACGGATTTTGCCGTGATTTTGCGAGGCATTACGCCGATGATCCTTTATTCCTGCAATTGACTGGATTTGCCAATGCATTGCTTGAACCGCAGCTTGACCGCGAGGCCTACATCAAAAGTAAACGTGGCATGGCGCGGAGGGTAAAACGGCTTGCAGGATTGGTGTGCCAGCAATTTTCCATCGCGCCTGCGGCGGCGCAAAAGCTGATTTGGGGGTTTTTGACGATTGCTGGTGGAACCGCGCAAATGACAGTAAGCTCGCCTATCACAGAAGCAGACTTGCCCGATGACGTTGTTGCTTTTAGGGGCCTGGCAAATTTTAAAACTGTTTTTTTGAATGCTGCAGCACCGCTTGGGACAAATCTTATATCACGTTAGTTACGTCGAACGTAGCAGGTGAATTCGTTTGAATCGTGGCCAGCAACGCGCGTATGATGCGCTAATTCATTGTCATTACTAGCATCAAGGAGCGGTTGTGAGTGATCCTGTTTTATTATCCTATGCATTAGATGGTTCAGGTGGCGGCACTGCTCTCCATGATGGGGCGGTTTCTCATCTTTTGAAAGATGATCAGCTTGCTTGGGCGCATCTAAATGCCGATCACCCTGATACTCCTGCTTGGCTTCGTCGCGAAGTTGGTTATTTAGACGATTTTGTTGTTAACGCCTTGCTTGCTGATGAAACGCGGCCGCGTATTTTGCCGGTTGGAGAGGGCGTTCTGCTAATCCTTCGCGGGGTGAATCTAAATGAAAACGCCAGCCCTGAGGATATGGTTTCCATTCGGCTATGGATCGACCCGCATCGCATCATTTCGCTTCAAAGGCGGAAATTAAAAGCGGTTGGTGATTTGGCAGCCAATATCGAGGCGGGGCAGGGACCAGTTGATTGCGCAGGTTTTATTACCATGCTTGTTGGCTTGCTTTTTGCGCGAATGGCACCAGCTGTTACTAGCCTTGCCGAAGAAATGGATAATATTGAAGAAGATGTGCTTGATGGCAGCGCCAACGCACTTCGAGAGCAAATCGTATCAATTCGTAAAAAGGCGATTATTTTTAAACGCTATATGGCACCGCAACGAGACTTAATCACACATTTTCTTGAGGCAAAAATTGACTGGTTTGCTGATCATAACCATCACCATATGATTGAAGCGCATGACAATATTACCCGCTTTGTTGAGGAACTGGATTCGGTTCGGGAACGATCGCAGGTGATCAGTGATGAGGTCACGAATATTCTGACCGAAAGGCTGAATAAAAACATGTATGCATTGTCGGTCGTGGCGGCAATTTTTCTGCCACTCGGGTTTTTAACTGGGCTTCTAGGCATCAATATTGGCGGTATTCCTGGTGCTGAAAACCCTCAGGCTTTTCTGGTTTTCTGCGGCATGCTAGCGCTGGTGGTTGGCTTGCAGATCGTGATTTTCCGCAAAATGCGCTGGTTCTGATGATTTGTGAGAAAACCCCTCATTTTTCAGGGCTGGTCAAATATGCAAGATCAAGATAAGGCCGCGGGCAAACATAATCCCTTTGCAAAAATGGGAATGATTCAATTCTGGGCGATTTCAACCATTGTCTATCTGACTTTTCCGGTCTCGCTTATTGTTAGCTATATCGCCTTTGGGCCACTCTTAACCAAGCAGCTTTTTACCGCTTTGCTTCAGGATTTTTTGCAAACCGTGCTTATTGCAATCGGAGTTTTGATTGTTCTGATCTGGGCAATCGTCCACTACCTTGGACCCACATTGGTTGAATGGTTTGACGGGTAACCGCAACTAAAGGTTAACAATAATGACTAATACAACAGATGGTTGGAAGTATCGCTTTGAAGGGGTGGTAATGCCAACAATCGATTGCTTCGATTTATTGCTTT
>JAFMNI010000038.1 GCA_017859295.1 Candidatus Puniceispirillum sp.
TGCTGAAGTTGCTGTCGCGCTGCGGTCTGATTCGTCAAGCCGCGCCAAAGCCAGCAATGCCGGTTTCAAGGTTATGGATGTTGCCGAAGCATCCCAGTGGGGCGATGTCATCATGATGCTGACCCCTGATGAATTGCAGGCCGATATCTATGCTGACGAAATTGCTGAAAATATTCGCCCGGGTGCTGCGATTGCATTTGCGCATGGTTTGAATGTGCATTTCAACCTGATCGAGCCACGCACCGACATTGACGTCTTTATGGTCGCGCCAAAAGGCCCGGGTCACACAGTGCGGTCTGAATATGTCCGTGGTGGCGGTGTACCTTGTTTGATTGCTGTCCATCAGGACTCATCGGGCAATGCGCATGAAATTGGTTTGTCATATGCGTCGGCTGTTGGTGGTGGACGTTCAGGCATCATCGAAACCACATTCCAAGAAGAGTGTGAGACCGATCTGTTTGGCGAGCAGGCTGTTCTTTGTGGCGGTCTTTGCGAATTGATCAAAGCTGGATTTGAGACACTTGTCGAAGCTGGTTATGCGCCTGAAATGGCCTATTTCGAGTGTTTGCATGAAGTGAAACTGATCGTTGATCTGATTTATGAAGGTGGTATCGCCAACATGAATTACTCGATCTCAAACACCGCCGAATATGGCGAATATGTCACTGGTCCACGGATCATCACTGATGAAACCAAAGCCGAGATGAAGCGCGTTCTTGAAGATATTCAGGCTGGCCGCTTTACCCGTGACTGGATGGTTGAAAATAAAGCCCGCCAGACCAGCTTTAAAGCAACACGCCGTCGCAATGCCGAGCATCCGATCGAACAGGTTGGTGCTGAATTGCGGGCAATGATGCCATGGATTGGTGCAAACCGTCTCGTCGACAAGGCAAAGAACTAGTTTTTGCCACATTGTTGATATAGTGATACTTTATGACATAAAGGGCTTCGCGGCCCTTTATGTTGATTCACAGTTGTCGTTTCGCATGACTGCATTATGACTGTTCTGCCGTTATTACCGGCTGAAAATTTGGAGATGGAATATGTTTGGCGCATTCCTTGGATTATTCTCGGCTGATATTGGTATTGATCTTGGAACGGCGAACACGCTGGTTTACGTCAAGGGGCGGGGTATCGTTCTTGATGAACCATCGGTTGTTGCCATGGCCGAAATCAGGGGCAAAACACATGTTCTTGCCGTTGGTGAAGAAGCCAAAGTCATGCTTGGCAAGACCCCCGGAAATATTCGTGCCATCCGGCCTATGGCTGATGGTGTGATTGCCGATTTTGAAGTTGCCGAAGAAATGATCAAACATTTCATTCGCAAGGTGAATGGCCGTATGTCATTTGCCAGCCCGCAAGTCATCATTTGCGTGCCATCAGGATCAACGGCGGTTGAACGCCGCGCCATTCAAGAATCGGCTGAGGCTGCTGGTGCGCGGCGGGTCTTTTTGATCGAAGAGCCAATGGCCGCGGCAATTGGCGCCAATCTGCCAGTGACCGAAGCATCAGGCTCGATGGTCGTTGATATTGGTGGTGGCACAACCGAAGTTGCCATTTTGTCGCTTGGGAATATCGTTTTTGCCCATTCGGTTCGTGTTGGTGGCGACAAGATTGACGAGGCGATCATTGCCTATATGCGCCGCACGCATAATCTTTTGATTGGTGAGGCCACTGCCGAACGGATCAAGAAAAGCATTGGCGTTGCGCGTAAGCCGGAAAAAAGTAGCGGCAACAAAATTGACGTTCGCGGCCGTGACCTTGTCAATGGCGTACCAAAGGAAATCAGCATTACCGAGGCACAGGTTGCCGAAGCGATTTCAGATCCGGTTCGCCAAGTCGTTGAAGGGGTGAAAATGGCGCTTGAACAGGCACCACCTGAATTGGCGGCAGATATTGTTGAAAAAGGCATTGTGATGACTGGTGGCGGTGCTTTGCTGCGCGACATTGATGGTGTTCTTCGTGACGCAACCGGCCTGCCAATTTCAATTGCCGAAGACCCGCTTAGCTGCGTTGCGCTTGGCACTGGACGTTGTCTTGAGGAACTGAAAACCCTTCGGAACGTCCTAATCGGCGCCTAGACAAAGGAGAGCGTTATGCGCGTGTCTGATAAAGCCAGAGTCAGACAAAGACGTATCGTGCATGGCGTTCTTATTCTTGTAAGTTTTTCCCTGATGTTTCTTGGCAAGGCAGATTTGGCTGCTTTGCGCAATTTGCGTATGGGAAGCAATGATTTTCTTGCACCGATTGTCGATGTTGTTTCGGCACCCATTCGCGGCATTGAAACGATGATTGAAGGCGTACGGACCGTGGCATCTTTGCGCGCCGAAAATGTGCGGCTTCAAGGCGAAAATGACTTGCTAAAACGCTGGCGTCGCCGCGCCGAAATTCTGGAAAGTGAAAACCGCCAATTGCGAAGTGTGACCGGGGCGGCAACGGTTGAGAACCGGACGCCGATTACCGCGCGTGCGGTGACTGCGCCCGGTGGTGGCTTTGCGCATACGGTGTTGATTTCGATCGGCAGTGAAAAAGGCATTGTGCGGGGTAATCCAGTTGTTACCGCCGATGGGTTGGTTGGGATTGTCATTGATGTTGGCAGAGCCTATGCCCGCGTTCTGTTGATAAGTGATATCAATGCACGGATTCCGGTCATTCTGGCCTCATCATCATGGCCGGGTCTGACCGTTGGCCAAAACGGCCAGTTTCTTGATTTGCAATTTCTACCTGATGAGGCCAAACCAAAAATCGGCGAATTGGTGCTGACATCAGGCCATGGCGGTGTTTTGCCAAACGGTTTGCCGGTCGGGCGGGTTGATCAAATCAAAGATGGCAAAATTCGCGTCCAACCAGCGGTTGATTTTCGGCATTTGAATTATTTGTCGGTTTTGGTCGGTGGGCTTGATGGTATCGATAACAGCAACCTTGATCTTGCCGATTTTTACACACCATTGCCAATTGATGATTCAACGCGGCTTCTTGAAGGCCTGAATTCGTCAGGAAAACGCAAATGAAGGATCAACGGTCTTATTTCGAAAAGGCCGATTTTCAATCGGATTTGCCGCCTCAGTTTTTGACGGCTGCGCTTGGTTTGACCCTTGTTTTGCTGGAATTGGCGGTTGCACAATGGCCGATTTTCTATGGATCAGCGCCGAACTTGCCGTTAATTTTTATTTATTACATGATCATTTATCACGGCAAATATATGCCGATTTTCACGATATTTCTGATGGGAATCATTGGTGATTTTCTGTTGTCCGATCTTTTGGGTGGGCGGGCAACGTCCTTTATGTTGCTTGCCTATGTGATGCAGCTTCGGCTTTTACGGCTACAGCAACGTGATTTTGGCCAGCTATGGGTTGATTTTGCGATCAGCTGTGCGGCGGTATCGCTGTTTCAGCTATTGCTGTTTTCGGTGGTGAATTTTGCCATTCCGTCGCTTAGCCCGATCCTGTTTCAAGTTGGGGCAACGCTCATCCTGTTTCCGATTGGCTTTGTGCTGATTTTTGCCGTCCACCGCTTGCTGCAACAGGTAAAGATGGTCTGATGTCCCGCGCCAAGACAAAAGATTTACGTCGCACCATGAGTCGCCGCGGACTGCTTCTTGTTGGCGGCTCGGCCTTGCTCACCAGCTTTTTAGGGGCGCGGCTGTTCCAACTGCAGGTGGCGCAGAATAATCGTTATCAGCGCCTATCCGACCGCAATCAATTTGATGTGCGGATTGTGGCACCAACAAGGGGGCGCCTATTTGATCGGAAAATGCGGCTTCTTGCCGGCAATGCCGAATCTTTCGAGCTTTATATCACGCCGCTTTACGTTGATGATCTACAACAGACGCTCGCTGCGCTTGGGCAAATTGTCGAGCTGAGCGAAAGAGATATAAAGGCTGTATTGCTTGCCGCACGCAAGGGCCCGTCTTTTCGTGACATTATCGTTCGTAATGATCTGTCGCAGCGTGAATTGGCGCGGCTGGCGGTGCGAAGCCCGCTATTGGGCGGGGTCAGCTTTGGAAAATCGCTGCGGCGCATCTATCCGCAAGGGTCGCTTGCTTGTCATATAACCGGCTATGTCTCGCCAGTGACGGCGCGTGAAATTGAAAATAATCAGTCATTGGAAAAAACCCCATATCTTGGCACCGGCAAGGTCGGCGTCGAATTTGCGCATGAAGATTATCTTCGTGGGTTGCCCGGACGAGAACGTATCGAGGTGAATGCAAAAGGTCAGCCTATCCGTGTGCTTCGCGATGTTGATGCTATGTCGGGAAAGGATTTACAGCTTTCGATTGATATTGAGGTTCAGCTTCAGGCTGCTGAAATTTTGCGGCGTGGTCAGCTTGCGCCGGTTGAGCTTGGGACAATGCAGGTGCAGCGTGCCTTGGCCAAAAACAGTGAGTTGCAGGCGCATATCGCGCTCGGCGATGATCTGGTTTTGCGGGATGAAAAAGACCGGCTTGTGCCACCGGAATCGGGGGCGGTTGTGGTTATGGATATCTACAGCGGCGAGGTCATATCACTTGTATCAGCGCCAATGTTTGATCCGAACCTATTTACCGGAACCTTGCTTACCCGTGATTGGCGACGGCTAAATTCACATCCGCGCACCCCTTTGCTGAACCGCGCGACCTCGGGTCAATATGCCCCGGGATCAACCTTTAAGATGGTGGTGGGTCTGGCCGCAATTGAGGCAGGGGTTATCTCGAAAAACACCCAATTTAATTGTTCTGGTGATATGGAACTTGGCAATGCAACCTTTCATTGCTGGCGAAAGGGCGGGCATGGGATGATGAATATCATCTCGGCGCTTGAACAATCCTGCGATGTGTTTTTCTACGAAGTCGCCTTGAAAACCGGAATTCGGAAAATCAAGGATATGGCACATCGGCTTGGTCTTGGTGATGTAACGGGGATTGGACTTCCGGGGGAAAAACCGGGCATTATTCCAAGCCATGAATGGAAGTTGGCCAATCAGGGCAGGGTGTGGACACCGGGGGAAACCGTGGTCTCGTCAATTGGTCAGGGATATGTTCTGGCAACACCGTTGCAATTGGCGGTCATGACAGCACGCCTTGCCAATGGCAAGCAGGCAGTCACCCCGCGACTGGTCAAATCAACTGGGGATGCAGCGCCTGATTTTGCGCCATTGGATGTTGATCCTTATGCGTTGGCGATTATTCGCGAAGGTATGTTTGAAGTGATGAATGGCGGGTTTGGCACTGCACGCAAATATGATCTTGATAAATCGCTTGGCGGCATGGCTGGAAAAACCGGAACCGTTCAGGTTAAACGCATCACCAAAGCCCAGCGCGAAGAAGGAATTGTCAATAATATCGACCGGCCATGGGCCGAGCGTGACCACGCGCTTTTTGTTGCCTATGCGCCGGTAAAGCGGCCGCGCTATGCGATTTCGGTGGTGGTTGAACATGGTGGAAGCGGCTCATCAACCGCCGCACCAGTTGCCCGCGATATTCTTACCAAATTGATGCAGAAACAGGGCTAGATATGACGGTTTTCAAAATCCTGCTTCGCATTCCGTGGCATTTGTTGTTTTTGGCCGGTATTTTGGTGCTTGTTGGCTCGCTAGCGCTTTATTCTGCATCGCAAGGATCATGGCAACCATGGGCTGGTCGGCATGCAGTCCGCGCGATTGTCGGCATGGCGCTTGTTGTTTGTATCGCCTTTATTGATTTCAGTTTTATCAAACGTATGTCCTATGTGTTTCTGGCAGCGGCAATATTGGTTTTGCTGGCGGTTATGGTTGTCGGTACGGGACAGGGTGTTTCGCGCTGGATCACCATTGGCGGGATGAATTTTCAACCATCCGAGCCAGCCAAGCTGGCGGTTATTCTGGCGTTGGCTCGCTATTTTAGCAGCCAGCCACATGACCGGATGCGCAGCTTTGTGTGGTATCTTCCAGCCTTTGCCATTATCGCCGTACCATTTGCGATGATTGTGAAACAGCCCGATCTTGGAACGGCGTTGATGCTGTTGTTTGGCGGGCTTGTTGTGGTGTTTTCGGCCGGTTTACCATGGCGATATGTGTTTGGCTCGCTGGCGGCGGTGTTGGCGGCGGTGCCGCTATTATGGTTGCAGCTCAAAGCCTATCAAAAGGCGCGCGTGATGACTTTTTTAAACCCTGAAACCGATGTTTTGGGCGCGGGCTATCAGATCACACAATCGAAAATTGCCCTTGGGTCGGGTGGGTTTTTTGGCAAAGGATTTTTGATGGGAAGTCAAAGCCAGCTAAATTATCTTCCCGAAAAACAAACCGACTTTGTATTCACTATGATTGGCGAGGAATTCGGCTTTGCTGGTAATATCTTCATCTTGCTGATTTATCTGTTGATAACCATCGCAATTCTGCGGATTAGTTTTCGCGTGAATAGCCGTTTTGCTCAGCTTACCTGTATCGGCATCGGCATGATGGTGTTTTTCTATATGTTCGTGAATGTGGCGATGGTGACTGGTTTGCTTCCCGTTGTTGGCGCGCCATTGCCGCTAATTTCCTATGGCGGTACGTCAATGCTAACCGTTTTCATTGGCTTTGGTATTGTTGCCAGTGCCATTGTTCATGACCGGCGGCAAAGCTAGACAAATCGCTGATTATCGTCATTAACCGCGCATTTGTCTTAATTTAGGTGTATTGAATATAATCTCGGCTGGCCTACATCACGTTTATCGTTGTTGGCATGTCATCTGTTCAGATTGTGAGGAATTGAAATGTTTTCGTCTTTTTTTAGGTCACGGCAATGGGCGCTTTGGGCTTGGCTTGGTATGGTGGTTATTGTTGGCGGTACCTATTATCAGGTGCAAGTCGATGTGATGATCAATGAATGGTTTGGCCAGTTCTATGATATGGTTCAAAAGGCGCTAACAACACCAAATGCGGTAACCCAAGCCGAGTTTTTCGGAGCTTTGCTTAGCTTTTTCAAGATTGCTGGCATTTATGTTGTTATCGCAACGCTGCTAAGCTTTTTCTCAAAACATTGGGTGTTTCGCTGGCGTACGGCGATGAATGATTATTACACCCGAAACTGGAAAAAGCTGCATCATATTGAAGGCGCGTCACAGCGCGTTCAAGAAGATACAAAACGTTTTGCCGCGATCATGGAAGGGCTTGGCGTTGCGTTTCTTGACTCGGTTATGACGCTTTTTGCCTTTTTGCCGATCCTATGGGGCCTGTCTAAAAATGTGACTGAGCTGCCGTTTTTTGGCGCTGTCGAACATGCACTGGTTTATGTGGCGATTATTTTTGCGCTTTTCGGTACGGTTGTTCTTGCCGCTGTTGGTTACAAACTACCGGGGCTGGAATTTAATAATCAGGTGGTTGAGGCGGCCTATCGCAAACAATTGGTTTATGGTGAAGATGATACCGACCGGATTACCCCGCCAACGGTGAATGAGTTTTTTGGGAATGTGCGGAAAAACTATTACCGCCTATTTTTCCATTATCTTTATTTTGATGTTGCCAAGATTTCCTATTTGCAGGCTGGTGTTCTTGTTCCTTATGTTGCCTTGGCGCCAACAATTGTGGCTGGCGCGATCACCCTTGGCGTGATGCAGCAGATTGTGCGGGCATTTGGACGGGTTGAGTCATCCTTGCAATTTCTGGTTCGCAGCTGGTCAACAATTGTCGAGTTGATTTCAATCTACAAGCGCCTGCGATCATTCGAGGCGGTTCTTGAAGGCAAAGATGTGCCGCATTGGGAAGGTCAAAAAATCGACTAGCCATAACATCTGACGATAAAGCGGTGTGTTTTGCCAATGGCGGAACGCACCGTTTTTTTATGGGCTAGGCGGTAATCAGCTTGCTTGTCGCATGGCCATCAAGGGTCGAGATGATCAGCACCTGTCCACCGCGTGCCGCCACAATATCCGCGCCAACAACCTGATCGGCGGTATAATCGCCGCCTTTTACGATGATATCAGGCTGCAAGGTTGCAATAAGATCAAAGGGTGTGTCCTCGTCAAACACCGCTACAGCATCGACAAAGGGCAGTGCGGCCAGAACGGCGCTTCGCAGCTCGGCTGATTGATGTGGGCGTCCAGCGCCCTTTAAACGCCTGACAGAGGCATCTCCGTTCAAGCCGATAACCAGCTTGTCAGCATTTTTCGCCGCTTCGCTTAAAAGATGGATATGCCCCGGATGCAGCAAATCAAAACAACCATTAGCAAAAGCGATTTTTTGACCAGCATCGCGCCAATTGGTGCATTGCATTGCAACGCTTGGCCAATCGGTTTGTGGCGGCATGCCTGCTAAATGCGCCAAAACTTCACCTGGCGCAACAATGGCGGTTCCCGATTTGCCAACGGCAACACCGGCAGCGTGATTGGCTAGCCGGACAGCGTCTTCTAAATCAGCACCAGCAACCAATGCACCAGCAATCATCGCCACTACAGTATCGCCAGCACCTGACACATCGAAAATATCGCGTGCGCTTGCTGGATCATGGAATTGGGTGCCATCCGCCTTGCTAAGCATCATACCGCGCGCGCTCATAGTGGTAAGAATGCTGCCAATGCCAGATTCTTTGGCGAGCGCGGTTGCTGCCTCGCCAATCGTCTCAATTGAACTCAATGTCTGAGCAGTGATGTTTTGCAATTCTGCCAGATTCGGCGTTAGCAGATCGACACCGGAATAGACCGAGATATCGGCGCGTTTTGGATCGGCGATGATCATTTTGCCTTTGGCCTTTGCATGGGCAATGATAGTTTCAAGAAGCGATAGCGGCAAGGCGCCTTTGGCGTAATCAGACAGCACCACTAGATCGGCATCCTGAATTGCGGGCAGGGCATGTTTGGTAAATTGTTCGGTGGCGGCAGCGTCAATATCGCTTGTGATCTCATCATCAACGCGTAAAATTTGCTGGCTGCCAGCCCGAAAACGCGTTTTCAGGCTTGTTGGTCTGCCGGTGATGATAACCGGATCAAAGTGGATGGCGGGAAGCTTTGCCAATTCGTCATGCAATGATTTGCCGGCTTCATCATCGCCGCAAACACCAATCAAATGCACATGCAGCCCCAGTTGCGCCAGATTGCAGGCCACATTTGCGGCCCCGCCTGGCATTTGACGAACGCGGCTTTGGCTTAAAATCGGAACGGGCGCTTCGGGCGAAATGCGGGTCACGGCACCATCGACAAACCGGTCAAGCATCACATCGCCAAGAACAAGCACCTCTTTGGCTTGAAGTGAGCAAAGCAATCTTGCGGCATTGGCGATGTTAACATTCATTCGGGTGGCTCATTCTTAGCAGGCGTCAGATGAATTTATCTATTTGGTGTCATTTTCGCGGACGCTGCGATAGCGGGTGGCAGCATCATGGCGAACATCAACCGCGCTTCGCGTCGTTGCGATGGCATTCGACGGCACATCAGCGGTGATGGTGCTGCCAGCGCCGATAATCGCGCCGGCGCCAATTGTAACAGGGGCAACAAGCGCGGTATTTGATCCGATTGACGCGCCATCACCGATCAGGGTTTTGAATTTGCCAAAGCCATCATAATTGCAGGTAATGGTGCCAGCTCCGACATTGGCGCCAACGCCGATTGTTGTATCACCAATATAGGTTAGGTGATTGGCCTTGCTTCCAGCGCCAATGACAGCTTTTTTGGTTTCAACAAAATTACCGATTTTGACGCCTTCATCGGCATTTGTGCCTGGGCGAAGCCTTGCATAGGGGCCGATAATGCAGCATGCGCCAAGCGTTGCGCCTTCGATATGCGAGAATGATTTAATGATGCAGCCTTCGCCAATCACGCTGCCAGCACCAATAACAACATGCGGTTCGACAATCACATCACGGCCAAAGCGGATATCGGCATTTAGAAAAACCGTCTCTGGCGCTTGCAGGGTTACGCCCTGTTCCATCGCACTTTGGCGAAGCCGCTTTTGCAGGATAGCCTCGATATGAGCCAGATCTTGGCGGCTATTGACGCCGGCAATTTCAGTTTCGTCGGTGGTGCGGTAAGTTATGTTTAATGCCTGTGCATTGGCATGATAGACAATATCGGTAAGGTAGATTTCGCCCTTGGCATTGTCTGACCCAACCTTTTCCAGAAGGTCAAACAGTAATGGGCAGCGCACTGCCATAACGCCGCCATTGACTAATGTTAGAGCGCGTTCGCTGTCACTGGCATCATTATGTTCGACAATTTTTTCCAGCTTGTGATCATCACTGGTGATCAACCGGCCATAGCCGGTGGGATCAGCCGCTTCAAATCCCAAAACGGCGATATCGGCACCATCGGCAATTGCCGCCGCAAGGCTTGATAGGGTTTGCGCCGTTATCAATGGCGTGTCGGCAAACATAATCAGGGCAATGCCATCAAAACCGGCTAGGCTGTCGCGGGCCGCCAATACCGCATGGCCGGTGCCTTTTGGTGGGTCTTGGATACAGCTTTTTTGACCGTCAAGCCAGTTGATGATCGCGTCTGAATCCTTTGGTAGAACCGTTACAATATGGCCTGCCGCCGCTGCTTTGGCAGCGTCTAGCGACCATGCCAGCATTGGCCTGCCGCCAATATGATGAAGCGGCTTTGGCAAAGCAGAGTTGAGGCGCGTGCCTTTTCCGGCAGCAAGAATGATGGCAGCAATTTCCATATAAAATTTATAATCGGAAATACCGCTTAATGCCAAACATTTGCGTGATGTGGTTTCGCTTTTTGGGTCAATTTGGAAAAAATCACCAAAAAGCCCCATTCCGGCCTTTCTTTCAAATAAAAATATATCTATCACAATGCGATAAATAAGCTGATACTGAAGGCCGATGGAAATTGCGATCGAGTCAATGCCTTTGGGATTGCATCTGTACTTTCGTTAGATCGCTATCAGGCCATGAAAACCGGCGTAAAGATGATGAAAGAGGCTATCTGATGTGCGGAATTGTTGGTGCGGTTGGACATAAGCAATGTAGCGACGTGCTTCTTGATGCGTTAAAACGTCTTGAGTATCGCGGTTATGACAGTTCGGGCATTGTTACGATCCATGATAGTGCGATTGCGCTTCAACGCGCCGTTGGCAAGCTTGTAAATCTTGATTTAGCACTCAAAGAAACGCCGTTGCTTGGTGATATTGGCATTGGTCACACGCGCTGGGCGACGCATGGGGGTGTTTCAACCGAAAATGCGCACCCGCATGTGGCATCGGGCAGGGTTGCGATTGTGCATAATGGCATTATCGAAAACCACCGTACCATCCGCGCACGGCTTGAAGCCGCCGGCCACCAATTTGCCAGCGATACCGATTCTGAAGTTTTGGCGCATCTGTTTGTCGAAGCGTTTGATGCTGGTCTGGATCCGGCAATGGCAACGCGTCAGGTGCTTGATGAAATTGATGGTGCCTATGCTTTTGCGGTGATGGCGATTGATCACCCTGATTTATTGATCGTGGCGCGTAATGCCTCGCCGCTGGCTTTGGGCATTGGTGATGATGCGTGTTATATCGGGTCAGACGCGATTGCTTTGTCGCATTTAACGCGCAAAGTGGTTTATCTAAAAGATCATGATTACGCGCTGGTTCGCGCCGATGGCGTTTCGGTTTATCAGGCCGATGGCACGCCGGTAAATCGTGAGGCGGTGATTGTGGCGGCAAGCCCGGGTCTGGTCGATAAGGGCGGCTATCGCCATTATATGGAAAAAGAAATTCACGAACAGCCGGATGCCATTGCCCATTCGCTGGCGGCGATGACAAATGAATATGGCCGTTTAACCGCACAGATGAGCGATGAGGCGCTTCGGTCGATTGACGGTATTGTCATGGTGGCAGCCGGCACCAGCCATTATGCAACGCAGATTGCCCGCTATTGGATTGAATCGCTGGCGCGGGTGCCGGTGGCTTGTGAAGTGGCATCCGAGTTTCATTATCGCCAGCCAGCAACAGCGCCCTATAATACGGCAATCGCCATTTCGCAATCAGGTGAAAGTCTGGATACGCTTATGGCCATGCGCCATGCAGCAGCGTGCGGCCTGCAAACCATTGGGCTGGTCAATGTGCCAAGCAGTACGATTGCGCGTGAGGCAGATGCTGTTTTGCCAACACGGGCAGGGCCGGAAATTGGCGTTGCCAGTACCAAGGCTTTTACCGCGCAATTGACGGTTTTGCTGTGTTTTGCCGTGGCGTTGGCACGCGCCAAGGGGCAAATTGATGAGGCACGCGCCGAGGCCATTCACGCTGAAATCCAAGCCTTGCCCGGTTTGGTTGGCAAAGCCCTTGGCCTTTTTGATGCCATCCGGCCAGTCGCGCATCAGCTATCGCAAGCCAAATCGGCGCTTTATCTTGGGCGCGGGGCGCTTTACCCGCTGGCAATGGAAGGCGCGTTAAAGCTGAAAGAGCTAAGCTATATCCATGCTGAAGGTTTTGCCTCGGGTGAAATGAAGCATGGGCCAATTGCGCTGATCGAAGAAGACCTGCCGGTTGTTGCCTTACTGGCGGCCGATGCGGTGATGGCAAAGGCCAGCAGCAATCTTCGCGAGGCCAGCGCCCGTGGTGGCAAGATCATCCTTTTATCCGAAGCAAGAGCCGCCGCCGAGGTTGATTATGCCAGCGCGGTGATCACCGTTCCTGATGTTGATCCGCTTCTTGCGCCCATCCTGCTTGCCATTCCAGCGCAGATTTTGGCCTATCTAACCGCGGTTGAAAAAGGCACCGATGTTGACCAGCCACGCAATCTGGCAAAATCAGTCACTGTGGAATAAATACCAAACCCAAAGCTATCGGTTTTATCAGGTCTTAACGACGGTTTTGCAAACATAGAATATGTTGTGTCCAGCGATTTCTTAGCGCTAGGAATCAGGGTCCATCTCATACATCGCCCAGTTGGTTTTTGTGGCAACTTTGTCATAAAGCGCGCGGGCGCGGTAATTATCATCGCGTGTAATCCAGCGGATT
>JAFMNI010000192.1 GCA_017859295.1 Candidatus Puniceispirillum sp.
CTGGAGTTCAGGTTGGTGCATTGATTGGTGGTTCGGTGATTGTCGAGTCCGTCTTCGCCTGGCCAGGATTGGGAATGCTGGCGTTTGAATCGCTGTTTGCGCGGGATCTAAACTTGCTTCTTGGCATTTTCCTTTTATCGTCAATGCTCGTTGTCGTGGTGAATTTGATTGTCGACATCATTTACTGCTTCCTCGATCCACGAATTGAGGTGAACTGACATGGAAAATTTTTGGTCGCGCTACAAGCGAAATCATGCTGCTGTTTTTGGATTATTCGTCGTTGTGCTGATTATTGTGATGGCGATAACAGCAAGCTTTCTTTACCCAGAAGACCCGTTCCGTTTGGTTGGCAAGCCACTGTCAAAACCACTAACCAATGGGTTTCTACTTGGCAGTGACTCGCTTGGACGTGATGTGGCTTCAGGTATTGTCCATGGTGCTAAAACATCATTGCTGATCGGATTTGTTGCCACGCTTGTTTCGGTGTTTATTGGAATTTTCTTTGGTGCCTTTGCCGGTTATTTTGGCGGCCTTATTGACGATATTTTGATGCGTGTTACCGAAATTTTCCAGACAATCCCATCCTTTATCTTTGCCATTTTATTGGTGGCGATTATGAAACCGTCAATGAGCAGTATTGTTATTGCGATTGCGGTTGTGTCATGGCCCGGCGTTGCAAGGCTTGTGAGAGGCGAGTTCTTGGCCGTCAAGAATCGTGAATTTGTTCAAGCATGCCACACGCTGGGGATGAGTGACCTTCGCATCATGCTGTGGGAAATTCTACCGAATTGCCTTAGCCCAATTATCGTTGTTGGCTCTTTGATGGTGGCAACCGCCATTTTGATCGAAAGTGGGCTGGCCTTCCTTGGCCTTGGCGATCCGAATATCATGAGTTGGGGTTTTCTGATTGGCGCGGGCCGCACTATGTTGAGATCGGCTTGGTGGGTTTGCACCTTTCCCGGTGTTGCTATCTTAATAACGGTGCTGGCAATTAACCTGATTGGTGAGGGGCTGAATGATGCGCTGAACCCTCGTTTGAAAGAACGTCAATGACAAAAAAGCTTCTCTCGATAAATGACCTTTCTATTTTGCTGCCAACTGGCGCTGACCGGCAATATGCGGTTCAGGACATTGACCTTGAACTGAATGCGGGTGAGACCGTTTGTGTGGTTGGTGAAAGTGGATCAGGAAAATCACTAACGGCGCGTGCTGTTATGGGTCTGTTGCCAGCACCACATGTGCGTGTTGGCAAGGGTGAAATCATCTTTGGTGGTGAAGATTTAACCAAGGTCACTTATGAACGCCTTCGTGAATTGCGTGGCAGTGAAATTTCGATGATTTTCCAAGAACCCATGACGGCCTTAAATCCAGTTATGACAATTGGCGATCAGATTGATGAGATTTTTCGTTATCATGTGTCAATGTCACCCAAGGAACGGGCCGAAAAGGCGCTAAGCCTGTTGGTTGATGTTAATTTACCCGACCCTGAAAAGATCATTGACGCCTATCCGCATGAGCTTTCTGGCGGTCAAAGGCAGCGCTCAATGATCGCTATGGCACTTGCACTTGGCCCAAAGATTCTGATTGCTGATGAGCCGACAACGGCGCTTGATGTGACAACACAAGCGCAGATTCTCGAATTGATTAACGATATGCAAAAACGGCTTGATACCGGCGTATTATTCATTACCCATGATTTCGGTGTCGTCGCGGATATAGCTGATCGCGTCATTGTAATGCAGCATGGCAAGATTGTTGAAACCGGAAACACCAAACAAGTTCTGCAAAGCCCAAAACATCCCTATACTAAATCTTTGATTGCTGCCATCCCGCGGCTAAAGCCACGCAAAGCAAGATCAAGGGCGGCTGAAGTCGTGTTGAAAACCGAAGGTGTTTGCAAATCATTCGGTGGTGGTAAAAGCTTTTTTGGATTTGGAAAGCCAAACCGCGAGGTCAAAGCCGTTCAAAATGTGCAAATCGAATTGCGCCGTGGTGAAACCCTTGGCGTGGTTGGCGAGAGCGGCTCGGGAAAATCCACATTGGCACGTTGTGTAATCCGGCTCATTGATAGTGATGAAGGCCAGATCAAACTTGGCGATGTTGATATTACCAAATTAAGTCGCAACGACTTGCGCCCATATAGAAAGCGCATACAGATGGTGTTTCAAGACCCGTTTGCGTCATTGAATCCACGCATCCGGGTTGGCGATATCATTTCGCAAGGCCCTATTCTACAGGGCGAAGATAAGGAAGATGCTTCCAAACGCGCCTATGAACTTCTCGATATTGTTGGCCTTGATCGCCGGTCATTTGATCGCTTCCCCCATGAATTTTCCGGTGGACAGCGCCAGCGCATCGGTATTGCAAGAGCGCTATCCTTAAAGCCAGATATCTTGGTTGCCGATGAGCCAGTTTCGGCATTGGATGTTTCAATTCAGGCACAGATTCTTGAATTGCTGGACGACATTCGCGAGCAAATGGATCTATCCATGCTGTTCATCACGCATGATTTGCGTGTTGCAGCGCAGGTTTGTGATTATGTTGCCGTTATGCAATATGGCAAAATTGTTGAAATGGGGCCAACGGCTAAATTATTCAAAGATCCAAAAGACGCTTATACAAAATCGCTTCTTGCTGCGGTTCCGGGAAAAGACTGGCATTTTGGAAAATTGAAGCCATAGAC
>JAFMNI010000193.1 GCA_017859295.1 Candidatus Puniceispirillum sp.
GCCATTCCCATTGGCATTTCCAGCATCGGCACCAATGCGGACAAGCAAGCGGTTGAATTCCTGTTCTTGCAGGAAAGCGGTCAATAGATCCATGTCGCGCTGCGGTGTCGATAATGCGGGCAGTTCAAGCGGCATTGGCGCATCATCACGAAGCATCACAAGCTGGCGTGAAATCCGCGCCTGTTCAGCAAAATTGATCAGATTTTCCCGACGTTTTGGCTGTTTGATCGTTGCCGCATTTGCCAACAAATTATCAAGATCACCAAAAGTTTGAATCAATTCAGCCGCGGTTTTGATACCAATGCCCGGCACCCCTGGCACATTATCGGTTGAGTCACCAGCCAAGGCCTGCACATCAATCACTTTTTCCGGCGCAACGCCAAACCGCTCGAACACTTCAGCAGCGCCAATACGGCGCTGTTTCATCGGATCCAGCATGGTGACATCACCGCGCACCAACTGCATCAAATCCTTGTCTGACGACACAATAAGCGTTGCCAGCCGCGCTTCTTCACCAAGCCGCGCATAGGTTGCGATCAAATCATCCGCTTCAAATCCGGGCGCTTCGAGAAGGGGCAGGCTTAGCGCCCTGGTCGCGGCACGCACCAGCGCAAATTGCGGCACAAGATCTTCGGGCGGTTCTGACCGATTGGCCTTATATTCGGGATAGATATCCGAGCGAAAGGTTTTGCGCGCAACATCAAACACCACGGCAACATGATCGGGCTGCAGATCATCGATTAGCTTCATCAGCATGGCGGTAAAGCCGTACACTGCATTAACCGGCGTGCCATCGCGGCGTGTCATGGGTGGCAGGGCGTGAAAGGCACGGAAAATATATCCCGACCCGTCAACCAGTACCAATCTGCCTTTTTCACTCATATCGCCCTACAATTCAAAAAATTGGCCCAAAAGCTGGCCAAGATATTGGTCGCCTTCATCGCCACAAATGGCATTTCAATCGCCATTGCGCCCCTGTCAAAGCGGTTATCTGGCCAAACAGTTATCTGGCCAAAGCGGCTATTCGGCCGCCGCAACAAATGCGCAAGAACAATAAGGGCAAGTCACCTTGCCATCGGTGCCAAGCGTCAACCATACCTGCGGATGTCCAAGCGGACCACCACCACCATTACAGGCCACCCGCGACTGGTTTGTGACAATTACATTTGATGATGAAGCGGCTGATTGATCAGCCTTCGTGCCAGCTTGGTTCGGGGTCATGATATCCTCATTCGCATCATATGGCGTTACGGCCAAAATCTGTTTGCGGCGCGCCTCAATTAGATAGCGCGGTCCGTCTTTGCTAACCTATAGCGGCTTGCCGATTGATGCAATTGTAACCGGCATTAGCCAGCGAAGATTCTTTGCCCCCCTTGCCGCCCGCATCACAACGGCCTATATCTTTCGGGCGCGCCCCCATTGGGCTTTCACATCAAAAAGGCAGCCAATATGACATTGCAAAATACCGTCATTCCGACTGCCGGCTTTACCTATAACCCTGATTCTGGGCTGGCGATCGAAGCCCGCAATGTGAACAAGATTTATGATGCTGGCGGACGCCCGCATCACGCTTTGAAATCAATTGATATCGAAGTGCCGATTGGTTGTATTTTCGGGCTTTTGGGGCCGAATGGCGCTGGCAAATCGACCTTTATCAATATCATGGCTGGAACGGTGGTGAAAACCAGCGGCAGCATTTCGATATGGGGAACGGATATTGATGCCAATCCGCGGCAATCGCGCGCCAATATCGGCATTGTGCCGCAAGAATTGAATATTGACGCCTTTTTCACCCCGCGCGAAACTTTGGATATGATGGCAGGGCTGTTTGGCGTGCCAAAGGCCGAACGTCATACGGATGAGATTTTGGAAATGGTTGGCCTGACCGAACAGGCTGATTTCTATTCGCGGCGGCTTTCAGGCGGCATGCGCCGACGGCTTTTGGTTGGCAAGGCAATGGTGCATCGCCCGCCAATTCTGGTTTTGGACGAACCGACCGCCGGTGTTGATGTCGCGCTTCGCCAACGGTTATGGGACAGTATTAAAAGCCTGAACCAAGCTGGTGTAACGGTGGTGCTGACAACGCATTATCTTGAAGAGGCCGAAGCCTTGTGCGACCGCATCGCCATCATCAATAAGGGCGAAATTATCGCGGCAAAAACCAAGTCCGATCTATTGGCCTCGGCTGGCCAGAAAACACTTCATCTCAGCCTGACAACCGCGCCGCCGCTGCCACTGCCCGACGCGCTTGGCACACTTGGCGCGCAATGGCGTGATGGCCGGCTGTCGATCAGCTTTGATCCGGCGACAAGCAATGCGGTTGATATTTTGCATAAAGTGCGGCTTGCCGGATTTGAGGTGAGCGATATCAGCACCGCCGAACCCGACCTTGAGGATGTGTTTCTAAGCCTGACAAAATAGGCTGATATAAACCATGTTTGGCGGCATATGATCGGCATGTGATCGGCATGTGACGTTGGCGTGACCGCCACAGGCAAAACCATGATGCCAGCAAAGATACAGTATTACCCCCTTGGCAGGGGCGCAAAGTCAGTATAGAAGAAAGCCATTCGGACTTTGGCGCGATAGCAGGATGAATTGCCCTGCGCATGAACCAGTGCCATACCAAAGATGCACTCGTAGCTCAGCTGGATAGAGCGCTGCCCTCCGAAGGCAGAGGTCA
>JAFMNI010000194.1 GCA_017859295.1 Candidatus Puniceispirillum sp.
TGATGCCACATCGGCGGGTGATGCCATTGATTGCCGCTCATGCGCCAGCATCATCATGGCAGCGGCGCGCGGATCAGCACTTTTAATCGGCAAATCACGCCGTCTGGCACTGGCCGCCACCATTAATGACACATCAAAAGCCGCATCAGCCAAATTGTCGTAAACACGCGCATTTTCAATGATTTCGCTTCCCCCCGCGGCCATTGGCAATGCCGCAGGGTTTGGCCAGCCATCGCGCGGTGCGACAAGCCGAAGATCACTCAGCCCACAATTCATCATGGCGCGGGCAGCCGATCCAATATTTTCGCCCATTTGCGGGCGCGCCAAAATCACAATTGGCGCGGTTGGCAGCATTGTCATTTTGAAATCGACTTTGGACCAGCAATCTTATCATGCTGCAATTTCCAGATCATGCCATCACCAAGCGCGGCAACCGACGCATCGATAATATTGGTCGATAGACCAACGGTGCGCCAGACAGGGCCGCCCGGAACGCAAAATTCGATCATCACACGGGTCACAGCACCGGTTCCCGACCCTTCGGCTGCATCAAGAATGCGAACCTTATAATCAACCAGTTCGACATCGGCCAGCGATGGATAGGCAGCAACCAACGCCTTGCGCATGGCAGTATCGACCGCATTCACCGGACCATTGCCAATGGCGGCTTCATGGAAACAATCATCACCAACAAAAATTGTTGTTGTGGCTTCGGATTCAACAACCAATTCACCACGCGCATTAAACCGGCGCTCATCCATGACGCGGAACCGGCCAATACGGAAATATTCCGGCACTTCCCCAAGCATCTGACGGGCAAGAAGCTCAAAACTGGCTTCGGCAGAATCAAAAGCCCAGCCTTCAAATTCCTTTGCCTTCACAACGCTGATCAGCGTGTCGAGCCGTTCATCCTTGGGGTCAATCTCGATCTTGAACTGGGCAAACCGCGCCAGCATGTTCGAACGACCAGCCTGATCCGAGACAAGATAATGCCGCTCATTCCCAACCTTTTCCGGCGGTACATGTTCATAAGTGCGCGGGTCTTTTTGCGCGGCAGATGCGTGCAACCCGCCCTTATGGGCAAAGGCCGCCGCGCCAACATAGGGCGCATGGGCATCCGGTGCCCGATTCAACCGATCGTCAAGAAACCGTGACAAACCCATCAATTTCGGAAGATTAGCCTCGGAAATGCTGGTTTCATAATCGGTCTTCAGCACCAAACTAGGGATAAGCGAAATCAGATTTGCATTGCCGCATCTTTCGCCAAGCCCGTTAATTGTGCCTTGCACCTGACGTGCCCCAGCGGCAATCGCTGCCAGCGAATTTGCCACGGCAACGCCAGCATCATTATGACAATGGATTCCCAAGCGAATATCAGGCATTTTTTTGTGAACAGCGCTGACAATATCGAACACTTCATCGGGAAGCGTGCCGCCATTTGTGTCGCAAAGAACAACCCATGTTGCACCGCCTTCATTGGCCGCACGAATACAATCAAGCGCAAAATCAGGGTTATTTTTGTAACCATCAAAGAAATGTTCGCAATCAAACATCGGCTCGCGGCCTCGATCAGCCGCGGCAATCAGCGATTGACGGATCATTTCCAGATTTTCATCAAGCGTTGTGTTCAATGCAGTTTTTACATGGAAATCCCATGTTTTTCCGACAAGGCAAGATGCGTCAACCTCGGCATCAATCACCGCACTCAATCCCGGATCATTCGCTGTGCTGCGGCCACCGCGGCGGGTCATGCCAAAGGAAACAAGCTTGGCATTTTTCATTTTTGGCGGCTTGGCAAAAAACGCATCATCGGTCGGGTTTGCCCCTGGCCAGCCAGCTTCGATATAATCAATGCCGATATCATCAAGCGCATGGGCAATAGCAACCTTATCGGCGCGCGAAAAATCGACGCCGCGGGTTTGCCCGCCATCGCGTAATGTGGTGTCAAACAACCATATTTTATCGCTACCCATTGGTAATCTCCCACCGCCTGTGACCGGCAATAAATGGCCGGCAAGCCGATCTATGCCCGTCTTTGCGGCATCGGTTTAGCAAAAATGCCCGTTCATTGCTAGCGTCGCCGCCAAATCGTCCCATCAACACTATCTTCAAGAATGATGCCAGCATCCGTTAATTGATCCCGAATGTCATCGGCTTTGGCAAAATCACGGTTGGCGCGAGCCTGCTTCCGCGCTTCGATAAGGCCGTCAATGGCAGCATCATCCAAACCATCATCGGTTGCAGCATCACCCGCCTTGGCCCAGCCATCGGCGCTTTGCTGCAAAAGACCGAGAACCGCCGCGCTGGCCTTTAACGCCATTGCCGCAGCATCATCACCTTTGTTTGCCAAGCGCGCCAATTCATGCAACCGCGCCATCGCTGCAGGCGTGTTTAGATCATCAAGAAGGCAGGCAATAAAATCAGCATCAATTTTGTGCTGCGAGGCGTCAACATCACCAACAGCGCGATATAGCCGGTCAAGACCGTTGCGCGCGTCCCGCATTGCGCTATCTGACAAATCCAATGGCGTGCGGTAATGCGCCGACAAAAGCGCCGCACGCAAGGTTTCGCCGCGATATTGATCGGCAGCATCGGTAACCGAAATAATATTGCCAAGCGATTTTGACATTTTTTCGTCATTCATCGTGACAAAACCGTTATGCAGCCAGTAATGCGCCATTTT
>JAFMNI010000195.1 GCA_017859295.1 Candidatus Puniceispirillum sp.
CCAATAGTGGATATGGGAACAAATACTAACGCCAAGCACATACCATTAATGGCAACGAGGTCACCAATATTTCTCAAAACCACTGCAGGATTGGTGAAAGGCGATAACCGAACAGACTCTCCCATAGTACGCATCAGCCCCAAAAACACCATTATCGAGCCTATACCGAATACAATCATTACAAGCCCAAGGGGCAATGTTTGGCTGGCGATTTTGATCAGCAAATCACACAAGGTTAGACAACCCATCCCAATTATCATTAGGATTATGCTTTTCAAATTTGCATTCATATTGCCTGTCCTAATTGCGAGTTTTTTTGCCTTTCAGGCTGTTTGTCACTGTCACAATTAAGGGCCCGTGTGTCAGCTTTCATCCATTTACCAACTTGCCACAAATAGTCATACTCAAAACGCGGCTTAGAGTTAGGCTGAGCAAGCGCGAGGTTTTTGCAATGGGCTGCGGTCCATCGAGATGTAGAAATTCTCAACACACCATATATCATCGCCATCTAGTGAAAGTTCAGCCACCATCTGGGCATTGGCGTCTGACTGACAATAAGGACGCTCTGTTGTAGCGACACCACTATCATTGATATTCTTAATGTTAACATCAACACCAAACCAAGACTCTTCAATGAAATAGCGTTGATCGCCACATTAAATATTACGACTTCCGGAGTCTGCCGCGCTGGCCGGATAAATTCCGACAACCGTAGTCATGATCAGGGGAATGAGAAAACAAGCACGCACCAACCATCAGGCCTTTACTCAATATCTACAAAACACAATAGGCGTGAAATGGAAAAGATCAATCCTCTAGCCCCAGAGTTGCATCTACATTTTGCATTGCATAAGGTTCTTGAGCCAACCCTATTAGGTTAAATAATGCTTTAGCGTTTATCAGGAATTAACAGAGGGCTAAATTGTGCCGACCAATACTGACCACATATACAAGAATGCTAATGAAGATTTGGGACGGTTTTTAGGGGATCCTATCAATTCCTATGATCATTTGCGTAATTTTGACTTTGGCCCAGATAACCGGCGCAATGTGTCATGCCTATCCAAATACATCTCACATCGGGTCTTACTTGAGTATGACATTATTACCCAGACCTTGGCGTTGCATAGCCATGATCATGTAGAAAAGTTCATCCAAGAAGTTTTTTGGCGGGTCTATTGGAAGGGCTGGCTTGAACACCGACCAACCGTGTGGGATGATTTTGTCTCATTCGATTTTGACAACGCGTCAAACTCAAATTATCAAAATGCTATCAAGGGTAAAACGGGAATCAGGTGCTTTGATAGCTGGGTAAATGAGTTACGGGATAGAAATTATCTGCACAATCACGCTCGAATGTGGTTTGCCAGTATTTGGATTTTTACCCTTGGTTTGCCTTGGCAATTAGGCGCACGTTTTTTTATGCACCATTTGCTTGATGGCGATGCCGCGGCAAATACACTTGGCTGGCGATGGGTGGCAGGAGTGCAAACAGCGGGTAAACACTATCTTGCTCGTTCGAGCAATATTGCACGTTATACTGATGGTATATTTGGTGATGATAAGCTAAATGAGGAGGCAGAGCCGTGTTTTGATAATACTGAACATACCATTGTTCCAATTGACTCAGCCGGTGGCATGACCCAAAAGTTTAACACGCTTGTTGTCTTTGATACGGATCTGCATCTTGAAAGTGAAAGTATCTACGCAGACTATGAAAATGTTTTTGTTATTTGTCTAAACAATGATGAACGCAATATTTTGCTTAGTAACACTGTTCTTGCTTTTAAGCGGGTGCTTATCACTAATTTTGTGGCGCGCTGCCAAAATGCTAGATTGTGTGACCCTGCCAATATCACAGAAATAGCATCAACCATTGAGGGGCTTGATGTTGTATATCCGTTTGTTGGGGATAATCTTGATTATCTGAAACGCCTTCAATCATCAACTAGCGTGACATTGCATATCCGTAAGCGAGCAGAAGATCTCCATTGCTGGCAATATGCAAAAAAGGGATTTTTTAATTTTAAAAAACAAATCCCAGATATTATCGAGACATTGGGTTTGTGAACTTAATTGGCAGTTGCAGTTAAGCACAAATTTTTCCAATGACACAAATGACAAGAATGACAACTAATCTATAAACCTCTGTCATTTGCTCTCACGTAAGACTTTCCATTTTCTTTGTCATTTCTGTCATTTCTGTCATTGGGGGATGGTGAACATTAAAGGGCTACGTCTTGGGTGCTAATGCAAAACATTCGGCTCAAAAAGCTGGTTAGGCTATGCGTTATTTATTACCTTGAATAGGCTAATGAAAGTTGGGAGTTTTGTCTAAATTGCATGGTTATTTTTTAAGTTTCAAGTGATTCCGTCATTGCTCGCTTGCTTTAACTGACAATTCATTTAAGAATCGCAAACTATTTCGGTTGAAAACTTCTAGGGGTGGATATTGTGAAAAAAACTCTCGCTTTAGCGGTGACTGCGGCTTTTCTGGCAACACCAGCGTTTGCTGCTGATGTAAAAATTGGCGTGTTATTAGGATTTACCGGGCCTATCGAGTCATTAACACCAGATATGGCAAGCGGTGCTGAATTGGCGATGAAAGAAGCCAGTGACAGCAGTGCGTTTATGGGTGGCTCGAAAATTATCTCTGTTCGTGGTGACTCAACTTGTGTTGATG
>JAFMNI010000002.1:0-5274 GCA_017859295.1 Candidatus Puniceispirillum sp.
TGGCCGATTGCAACATGGTGTTTATCACCGCAGGCATGGGTGGCGGCACCGGCACAGGCGCCGCGCCGGTTATTGCCCGCGCTGCGCGTGAACGCGGCATTCTGACCGTTGGCGTTATCACCAAGCCATTTGAATTTGAAGGCCAGCGCCGGATGAAACAGGCCGACGAAGGCATTGAAGAATTGCAGGCCTATGTTGACACGCTGATCGTCATTCCAAACCAGAATCTGTTCAGACTGGCGAATGAACGTACCACCTTTGCCGACGCTTTCCATATGGCAGATGCGGTTTTGCACCAAGGCGTTTGTGGTGTCACCGATCTGATGATCAAGCCGGGTCAAATCAATCTTGATTTTGCCGATATTCGCGCTGTTATGGGCGAAATGGGCAAGGCAATGATGGGAACTGGCGAGGCATCAGGCGACGCGCGTGCAACGCAGGCCGCCGAAGCGGCTATCAATAACCCGCTTCTGGACGACACCACGATGAAAGGGGCCAATGCGGTTCTGATTAACATCACCGGCGGTCTTGATATGACCCTGTTTGAAGTTGACGAAGCTGCCAACCGTATCCGCAAAGAAGTTGATCCAGATGCAACCATCATCTTTGGTTCGGCCTTTGATGATAAATTGGAAGGCGTGATGCGTGTATCGGTTGTTGCAACCGGCATTAGCGGTGCCACCCAGATCAACAGCCGTCCGAGCATGATGCCGCAAAAAACCGAGGCCGTTGCGCCGCGGCCAAGCACAATTCTGCCAAACCCGCTCAGCAGCTTCTTAAGCCCCGCGCGTGAAGCAGATGCCGAACCAGCCACTGCAACAATGGGTGAAACAATGCCTGCAACACCAGCTGACGATCAGCAGATGGTGACAAGCAGCGATCTCGTAACAGCCCCGACAATGGCTAGCAACACTGCTGATACGCTGGACAGCCAACTTAGCAACGAGCTTGCCAGCGAAGCGATTGCTGAAGTGATCAACACGGCTGACGATACCGGCCAGCAGATGGATATCAATGATGCCATCAATGCCGCCACAAAAGATGCAGCACCGGCTGATCTTGAAACGGCAGCATCAATTAACAGTGACGCGCCATCGGCGGTGGGAGACGCACCAACAATGCCGTTAACCATTGCCAATGACGAAGCAGCAGCACCACGCGCGAAGTTTATTCCAGCAGCACCAACAAGCATGCCGGACGAAGAAAGCGTGGATGTGGTAGCCCAGACACCGGTCACACGCCCATCAAGCCTGATCAATAGAATTTCCGGATTATGGTCAAGCAAGCCGCAAAGCAAGCCTGCCGAATCAAGCGATCAAAGCCGTAGTGAGCCTGCCTTAGACGAAGCGGCAGCCAAAGAGCAGATTGCGGTTTCAATCCTTGATTTGTCACGGTCTGATATGGTTGGAAAAGGGTCAGAAACAGCCTCTGCCAAGGCGCCAAATGCTGATGAAGATGATCTTGATATTCCAGCATTTTTACGCCGTCAGGCCAATTAACAATGCGGCAATGGCAACCACTTGCCATTGCTACAAACTGTAACCAAATGTGATTTGGAATGACCTGAGGAAAAGAGTAATCTTTCCTCAGGTTTTCATATGGCTCATTACTTTTGGCTAGGTCAGTCAGACCTTAGCCGTTCAAGATCAGCCTTTGAAATGAAAAAGATGGATTTTCGCGATCGGGTTACCCCCCTCGTGATGGCAACAGATGAAAGAGTTACCGCGGCCTCATGCCTGATACGCTTTCCTACAATATGTTTGTTGAACAGCCGTTTCAAACAACGGTTCGCCAGATCGCGCATCTTGAAGGCATCGGCCTGCATTCGGGGCGGTTTGTCCGTATGGCCATTTGCCCTGCCCCTGCTAATAGCGGCATAAAATTTCGCCGCATGGATATTGATGGCCAGCTACAAACAGTGATTGCCCATGCCAGCTATGCCGAGCGCGCACGTTTATGCACACGCATTGTGAATAGCGAAGGCATCACGCTTGAAACCATCGAACATCTGATGGCCGCCTTTGCCGGTATCGGGCTTGATAATGCCATCATCGAAATTGACGCATCTGAAGCGCCTATTCTGGATGGAAGCAGCCAGCCTGTTCTAGACGCGCTGACCAATGCCGGTCTCGAAATTCTGCCAGCACGGCGCAAATATATGATCATCACCAAACCGGTTGAGGTTCAGCTTGATTGCGGCGCATGGGCGCGGCTTGAGCCAGCCGACCAATTGCAAATTGATGTTAAAATTGAATTTGATGATAGCGCCATTGGCGATCAAAACTTTAGCTATAGCCATAGCGATGGCAGTTTTGCTGCCGAATTGGCAACCGCACGGACATTCTGCCAATTGCGCGATGTTGAATTGATGCAGAATGCCGGACTTGCACTTGGCGGATCATTGAACAACGCCATCGTTGTCGATAATGGCAAAATATTGAATGAAGGTGGTTTGCGTGTTGAACGTGAATTCGTGCGTCACAAGGTGCTTGATTGTCTTGGCGATCTATTTTTGATTGGCATGCCGGTCAAAGCCAAAATGACCGCATCACGCCCAGGCCATGCGCTTAGCACCAAATTGGTGCAAACATTATTGAATGACCCGACCGCCTATAAGGTGATCGAGGCTGGCAGTGAATATAGCCGGTCAGACAGCTTTGCCATGCCCGATCTTGCCGCCGCCGCAATGGCCTAGGCAGACACCAGCTTATATCTGACAAAACAGCCTAAAATCCATGCAAATTTTTGTGAATATGCTAGCATTCACATCGCGCTCTTTTCAGTAAGCTTTTATCGGGCTATTGTGAGGGCTATCGGGATTTGTCTATCCCTTCCATCTTTATCGAAAGCCGCCAGCGGAGCCGGATGTGACCAGTCAAAAGAAAATCCTGATGTTTGCCGCCTGCTGTCTTGTCGCTGCATGTTCAGCCAGCCCCAAAATTGTTGAACAGGTCGAACAGCCGGTTGATGTTTTATATCGTGATGCGTTGAATACGGCCATTGGCGGTGACCCAAAAGCGGCTGCACCCAAATTTGAAGAAGTTGAGCGCCAGCACCCCTATTCCGAACTAGCCACCCGTGCCCAGATCATGGCGGCATGGTCATTTTATGAGGCTAATCAATATGCCCGTGCCATTTCAGCACTTGATCGGTTTGTCGAGCTAAACCCAGCCGACCCGATGGTTGAATATGCCTATTACCTGAAGGCCTTGAGCTATTACGAACAGATTGTCGATGTTGAGCGCGATGCGGAAATGACCAAATTGTCACTTGCCGCCTTTGAAGAGCTGGTTCGCCGCTTTCCCGAGGGCAGCTATGCTCGTGACGGACAGTTGAAAATCGACCTGACAAAATCGCATCTTGCGGGCAAGGAAATGGCGGTTGGCCGGTTTTATCTGGAGCGCGAGCAATATACCGCCGCGATCCGCCGGTTTAATATCGTGATCAAGGCCTATGACACCACCAATCAGGTACCTGAAGCCATATACCGGACTGCCGAAGCCTATTATGCGCTTGGCCTTTCCGATCAATCCGAGCGTCTTTATCAGGTTGCCCAATATAACTATCCGGAATCCGTCTGGACAGAACGGCTGGCCAGTTTGCGTGCCGCCCCAGAACAGCCCCCAGAAAAGGGCATGTTTGAGCGATCCTTTGACGTGATTACCAATATTTTTAACTGACCATGCTGCAAAGCCTTACTGTTTCCAACATCGTCCTGATCGAGCAATCGACCTTGCAATTCGCACCGGGGCTGACGGTGCTGACTGGCGAAACCGGTGCTGGCAAATCGATTTTGCTTGATGCGTTGGGACTGGCACTTGGCAGCCGCGCCGATTTTGGCCTGATCCGGCAGGGACATAACCAAGCCCATGTCAGTGCCAGCTTTGCGCTTCCGGCAAATCATCCAGCATGGCAACTTGTCGAAGAGGCAGGCATCATCCAAGAAGATGAGATAATCCTACGCCGTCGCCTGAAAAGTGACGGCAAATCATCCGCCAGCATTAATGACATCGCCGTATCGGTTGGGCTATTGCGCCAGGTTGGTGATTTACTTGTTGAAATCCAAGGCCAGTTCGAAGGGCGCGGCCTTTTGGATATTTCGACACATATGACGCTTCTTGATCGCGCCGCGGGGCATCGTGATTTACTGGCCAAAACCAAAGAGGGCTGGCAGCAATGGGATATCGCCCGCAAGGCGCTTGAGGCGGCGCGTGATGCGCTTGTCAAAGCCAAGGCCGAAGAAGACTGGCTTCGTGACGCGGTTGACGCGCTTGACCGGCTTGCCCCCGAAATCGGCGAAGAAGACAGCCTGATCGCCCAACGCACCCTTCTGGCGAATGTCTCGAAAATTGGTGAAAGCCTGTCTTTGGCTGAAGATGCTGTTTTTGGCGAGCTTGGCGCACAAGCAGGTCTTGGCCGTGCCTTGGCTGCATTGGAAAAGGTTGCACCGCTTGCTGGTGGCAAGCTTGATCAGGCGCTTGACGCATTGGCACGCGCTGATGCCGAACTTAGCGAGGCGAACAGCGCCATCCAATCGGCCGGACATGCGCTTGAGGCCGATCCTAACCTGCTACAACAGCTTGATGACCGGCTTCATGAATTACGTCAACAGGCGCGCAAACATGATTGTGGCCTTGATGATTTGCCAGCAATCCACCAAACATTGGCAAGCAGACTTGCCGCCATTGAAGATTCATCGGGCATGCTTGGCAAACTTGGTGAGACAGCCCAAAAATGGCAGGATTACTATCTGGATATGTCAGGCCAGCTTGATGCCAGCCGCAAGAAAGCGGCCATCAATCTTGATCAGGCCGTGCTTGCCGAATTGCCACCTCTCAAACTTGATGGCGCGCGATTTACCACCGCCATCACCCCACTTGATGATACCCAATGGGGGCCGCGCGGCACCACCGCCGTCCGCTTTGAAGCCAGCACCAATGAAGGCATGAATGCAGGGCCAATTGACCGCATTGCCTCAGGTGGTGAATTAGCCCGCTTCTTGCTTGCGCTCAAAGTTTGTTTGGAAGAAAGCAGTCATCCGCGAAGCCTGATTTTCGATGAGGTCGATTCAGGTGTTGGCGGCGCGGTTGCCGCTGCGGTTGGTGATCGGTTAGCCCGCCTTGGTGCCAGCACACAAACCCTTGTCATCACGCATTCACCGCAAGTGGCCGCCCGCGCCAACCAGCATTTGCGCATTGCCAAAACCGCCACTGATAGCGGCGTTATCAGCGCCACACGCGCCTTAAGTGAAGATGAAAGAACCGAAGAAATCGC
>JAFMNI010000002.1:5729-10418 GCA_017859295.1 Candidatus Puniceispirillum sp.
CTGCGCAATTTGTTGCCGAACCCAAAATTGACGGCCTGTCGCTAAGCCTTCGTTATGAAGATGGCAAGCTGGTTCAGGCAGCAACGCGCGGCGACGGTGCCGAAGGCGAAGATGTCACCGCCAATGTCATGCAGATTGCCAGCCTGCCAAAACAACTTTCCGGATCAGCACCGGCGATTTTCGAGGTGCGCGGTGAAATGTATATGGATCGGCGTGATTTTCTGGCGCTCAACACAGCGCAGGAAAAGGATGGGAAAAAGATTTTTGCCAATCCGCGCAATGCGGCGGCAGGATCACTTCGGCAGAAAGATGCCAGCATTACCGGCAAGCGCAATTTGCAATTTTTTGCCTATTCGATGGGCGAAACAAGCGCCCCCATCGCCGAAACCCATTGGGCGTTTCTGGCGGCGCTTCGTGATTTCGGATTTTCGGTCAATGATTTATCGCGTCGATGCGATGATGTTGCTGATTTGCTGTCCACCTATCAGATGATAGGCCGTCAACGCGTTGATTTGCCATATGATATTGACGGGGTGGTTTATAAAATTGACCGGCATGATTATCAGCAACGGCTTGGTCAGGTTGCCCGCGCCCCGCGCTGGGCAATGGCGCATAAATTTCCCGCTGAACAGGCCGAAACCGTGATTGACGCCATTGATATTCAGGTTGGCCGCACGGGCGCGCTTACGCCTGTGGCACGGCTTGCCCCCATTTCGGTTGGCGGGGTCATTGTTTCAAACGCCACTTTGCATAATGAAGATGAAATCGCGCGCAAAGATATCCGGATTGGCGACCGCGTCATAATCCAGCGGGCTGGTGATGTGATCCCGCAAATTGTCAGGGTGCTAAGTGACGCCCGCACAGGCAATGAAACCGTCTTTGACTTTCCTGACGCATGTCCGGTTTGCCATGCTGCCGCAATCCGGCCTGAAGGCGAAGCGGTGCGGCGATGCAGTGGTGGGCTGAATTGCGCCGCCCAGCTGTTTGAAGGGCTGAAACATTTTGTTGCGCGTGATGCCTTTGATATCGAGGGGCTTGGCGCCCGCCAGATCGAACAATTTATTGACCTTGGCTGGGTTCAAACACCGGCTGACATCTTCCGGCTTGGCGATAAATCAGCGGCCATGGCCACACTTGACGGCTATGGCGATTTATCAATCAAGAAATTGCTGTCAGCCATTGCTGTTCGGCGCGAAATTGGCCTTGAACGCTTTATCTATGCGCTTGGCATAAGACAGGTTGGACAGGCAACGGCGCGTCTGTTGGCGCTTCATTACGGATCTGTCAAGGCAATGCTGGCGGCGTTGAGTCCCGATGCTGATCTTGACGCGGCGCATCAGGCGCTTGTTGAAATCGACCAGATTGGCGCGGCGATGGCCAATGACATCACCGCCTTTTTCGGCAATCCGGATCTGTATCAATTGATTGTTGATCTTGTCGCAGAATTGACCATTTTACCGCCTGAGCGCCCTGCCGAAAACAGCGCGATTAGCGGCAAAACAATCGTTTTTACCGGCACCTTGACCCGCATGTCGCGTGCCGAGGCCAAAGCCAAGGCAGAATCTCTTGGTGCCAAAGTATCAGGCACTGTTTCAGCAAAAACCGATTTTCTGGTCGCGGGTGCGGATGCCGGATCAAAAGCGCGCAAGGCAGCCGATCTTGGCATTACCGTTCTTGATGAAGATGGCTATTCGGCGCTGATTGGCAACCAATAACACCCTGATAATAACGCCTTGCCAGTATCGCCTTGCCGATATTGCTTCAAGCTATAGCTGGCGGCAGGCGGCCTCTAACCATGATTTGGCCATTGGTGATAGATGCGGGTGCAATTGTTCGTAAACCGCTCGATGATAGTGGTCAATCCAGCCTATCTCGTCAGCAACAAGCAACGTTTTATCAATCAGACGGCGATCAAGCGGGCAAAGGGTGATGGTTTCAAATTCCAGAAACCCGGTTTGTTTTGCTGGTGTCACAACGATCAGATTTTCAATCCGAATGCCCCAATCACCTGTTTGATAATAGCCCGGCTCATTCGATAAAACCATGCCCGCTTCAAGCGCCACGTCACCGCGTTTGGAAATGCTGGCAGGCCCTTCATGAACCGATAGAACATGACCAACACCATGACCGGTGCCATGGGCAAAATCCAGCCCCGCCGCCCATAGCGGCGCGCGCGCAATCGCATCTAGCTGCTTGCCGTTCGTGCCTGTTGGAAATTTCGCCATGGCCAGATGAATATGGCTTTGCAAAACATGGCTGTAGGCCGCAACCGCGCCTTTGGGCGGTGTTCCAATAGCGATGGTGCGGGTAATATCTGTCGTACCATCACGGTAATGGCCGCCCGAATCCAACAATAAAAGATCATCACTTGCCAATTCGCGATCCGCCCCTGCAATGGCCCGATAATGAACAATGGCACCATTCGGGCCTGATCCGGCAATGGTGTTAAAGCTTGGTGCCAGAAACCCGTCTTGCCGTTGGCGAAACGCCAGTAATTTGTCGGCAAGGTCACTTTCGGTAATGCTAGAAGACGGCGTGGATGCCGCCTGATCAAGCCAACATAAAAATTCAACCATCGCCACACCATCACGCTGATGCGCGGCGCGAAACCCGCGCAATTCAGCCGGTGTTTTGCGGGCTTTTTCAATGGTCAGCGGGCAATCAGCCTCACATGTTTGCACACCGCTTGCCACAATCTGTTCAAACAGCATTTTGGGAAGGCTGGCCGCTTCAATCATCAAACGGCCATCACCCATATCACCAAGCATTGCCGGTAATTGAGTCAAAGGCGCAACGGTGATATCAGGCGTTAAAACCGGCTGGAGGCGCGATTGATCACCCAAAAGGCAAAGGCCGGTTTCGCGGTGATACAGCGCAAAACATAGATTGACCGGTGTACAGGGCAAATCCCCGCCTCGCATATTCACCAGCCAATTCACCGAATCCACCCGCGTCAGCAGAACCGCAGCACAATCCTTGGCATCAAGATGGGCGGCAAGATCATCGCTCTTTTCGGCAAGTGACTTACCGGCATTTTCAATCGGCATCTGCCAGCTTGCCGCTGGCGGCAAAGCAGGACGATCATGCCATTGCTGATCAAGCAGGTTTTCATGGTGACAAACAAGCGTTCCACCTGCGGCAAGAACCGATTTCTCAAAGCGCCTAAAGCCTGAAACCGTGACCAACCTGCCGTCAATGGCAATGATTGCACCATTGGCTAGCCCTGCTGTTTTCAGCCAATCTTCGCATGTCACATCGGGGATTGTGTTGCAATCCCAATCGGCCGAATTGGTTTGTGCGGGCATTTGCAAACTATAGCGGCCATCACTAAACAGCCCTGCCCGATCGCCAAGCACCACCGCAAAGCCAGCCGATCCGGTAAATCCGGACAAATAGGCAAGCCGTTCATCACCGGCCGGCACTTCTTCGCCCTGATACATATCTTCGCGGCCAATAATCCAGCCATCAAATCCGGACACAGCCATTGCGCTGCGCAGCGTTTCTAACCGCTTGGCGCGGGTTTGATCCTGTTGGCTCACCGTCCACCCCATAATTGCGGCATTGTGCCTGCTGCCGATGGCCGCATGATGATTGTTGTCCAATCGCCAATCCGGATTCGGTGCCACACACGAAGCCGCTGTTGCCGATAGGCCGCCTCAACCGCGGTTGCCTGTCCATTTAGGATACCTGACAAAATAAGCCACCCACCCTTGGCCAATCGCGGCGCAAGATCGGGTGCCATCCGGCATAGCGGCCCCGCCAGAATATTGGCAAGCACCAAATCATAGGGCGCGTGGTTGCAAACAATGCGACTGCCAAATCCTTGCGAAACGGCAAGCCGCATTTTGACCGGTGCAATGGCATTCAGCGCCCGATTATGCGCCGCAACCCGAACCGCAACCGGATCATTATCAGCCGCAATTGTCTGGCAGGATGGCCAAAGCCGCGATGCCGCCATCGCCAGAATTGCCGACCCACAGCCCATATCGAGAACCCGCCGCGGGGCAATGCGCCGGATCATCTGTATGGCGCGCAAACAGCCTTCGGTTGTCGGATGCGTTCCCGAACCAAAGGCCAAGGCAGCATCAATCAACAAAGGCAGGCTCGCCGCCGGACGGGGCGTGGTGACATGACTTCCATAAACCCAGAAACGGCCAATATGCAATGGCGGAAAGGCAGCACGATTTTCGGCAAGCCAATCGCGCTGCTCAACCGGTAATACGGTGATTGGCACTGGAGTAATCGATTCATGCTGATAAAGCGGTGCCAGCATCTGATCAATCATGGCTGCATCAGGGGTGAATGTGAACAGGGCTTCGATCTGCCAATTGCCAGCATCATCGCGCTGGAATGATGTGGCGGCGCTGTCTAAAAGCTCGCTAAAAACACCTTCAAAGGCAGCCATTGCCCGATCATCAAGCCGCGCCGGCAGGGTTAAAACGACGGATTGAAGTGCGGTCATGGCTTGCTCACAAATCCTGAAACCACTTTTTTATGGCCTGCTTTATCAAACGCAATCAATAGCTTGTCTCCATCAATTGTCAAAATATTGCCCATGCCAAATTTCTGGTGAAACACACGGTCGCCGGTTGTAAATTCGGTCTTGTTATTGGCTGGCTCCCAATTGCCCTCAGCCGGTTCGGCGCGCCGCGCCGCCATCCGTCGCCACCCCGCACCATAGCCGCCAGC
>JAFMNI010000002.1:10452-18609 GCA_017859295.1 Candidatus Puniceispirillum sp.
CCAAAGCCATTTGTACCCAACGCATCACCAAGCCGGGCCGCGGTCACACGGCCAAGACCCATGCCTTGTTCCCTATCTTCAATGATATTTTCGGGCGGCAATTCCTGAACAAAGCGTGATGGAATTGACGATTGCCATTGGCCATGAATCCGCCGGCTATTGGCAAAGCTAATGAAAAGATCGTGCCGCGCCCGGGTGATACCAACATAGGCCAAGCGGCGTTCTTCTTCGAGACCAACAGTGCCATTTTCATCCATTGTGCGCTGGCTTGGGAAAACCCCTTCTTCCCAGCCGGGTAAAAACACCGCATCAAATTCCAGCCCTTTTGCCGCATGAAGCGTCATCAGCGTCACCTCGCCATGTTCAGGATCGGCATCACCATCGGTAACAAGTGCGATATGTTCCAAAAACCCCTGAAGCGAGTCAAAATCCTGCATCGCATTGATTAATTCGGTCAAATTTTCCAGCCGGCCTTCGGCATCGGGCGATTTATCAAGCTGCCACATTTGCGTATAGCCCGATTCATCAAGCACCATTTTGGCAAGATCAGCCTGATGCGTTGATCCGGCAAGATCGCGCCAACGTTTGATATCCTGCACAAAACTACCAAGCGCATGACGCGCCGCAGGGCGCAATTCTTCGGTTTGCACAAGATCAATCGCCGCCGCCAAAAGCGGCTTGTCCGACGACCGCGCCTGAATATGAACCGCCTGTAAGCTAGCCGTGCCAAGGCCGCGTTTCGGCGTGTTGATAATCCGCTCGAACGCCAGATCGTCGGCGGGTTGTGCGATAAGCCGCAAATAGGCAATGGCATCGCGAATTTCTGCGCGTTCATAAAACCGCGCACCAACCACCCGATAAGGAAGGCCAATCGCGATAAACCGTTCTTCAAATTCACGGGTTTGAAATCCGGCCCGAACCAGAACGGCAATTTGCGAGAGATGAACGCCATCTTTCATCATTGTTTCAATCTGGCTGGCGATATTTCGCGCCTCGTCAGGCCCATCCCAATAGCCATTGACCCGCAGTTTTTCGCCGTCATCCGCCGATGTATATAAGGTTTTGCCAAGCCGCGTTTCATTACGCGCAATGATTTTGGACGCCGCTGCCAGAATATGACCGGTTGACCGGTAATTTTCTTCAAGCCGAACCGTCTTGGCACCGCTGAAGTCGCTTTCAAAGCGTAAAATATTGCCAACTTCGGCACCACGCCAGCCATAGATCGACTGATCATCATCGCCAACACAGCAAAGATTGTTCCGGTTGCCGGTCAATAGCCGCAACCATAGATATTGCGCAACATTCGTATCTTGATATTCATCAACCATAATATGGGTGATGCGGTTTTGATAATCGGCCAAAACATCGGCATGGGTGGTGAAAATGCTCAGCATATGAAGCAGCAAATCACCAAAATCGACAGCATTCAATGTAATAAGGCGCTTTTGATAGCGTTCATAAAGCGACCGAACACGGCCATTGGCAATATCACCTGCCTCGGCGAGCCCCACTTTTTCTGGCGTCAGGCCGCGGTCTTTCCACCGCGAAATCACCCCGCCAAGCATCCGCGCTGGCCAGCGTTTGGGATCAATATCTTCGGCTTCCATCAATTGTTTCAGCAGTCTGATCTGATCATCGGTATCGAGAATGGTAAAATCAGACCGCAAACCAACAAGATCGGCATGGCGGCGCAACATTTTGGCAGCAAGCGCATGAAAGGTGCCAAGCCATACTTGCTCGGCCATCGGCCCAACCAGACCAGCAACGCGCAATTTCATCTCGCGTGCAGCCTTGTTGGTAAAGGTCACTGCCAGAATATTCCACGGCTTTGCGGTACCGCTGGCAACCAATTCAGCAAGGCGCGAGGTCAAAACACGCGTTTTACCGGTACCGGCACCCGACAAAACCAGCAATGGCCCATCAAGGGTTTTCACAGCTTCGCTTTGTGCCGTATTAAGCCCATCAAGCCATGGGCTGGCTGGTGTTTTTACAAGTTCGTTCATGATGTGTTCAAACTCGCAAATGCAGATGGGTGGGTCAATCGCAATGCGATGTCTTGGACCACTTATTTTTTCATAATTTTGCCAGATTGCTATTCGCAAAATGCCGAATCATTTTTGCATTCAACCTTTATTGCGATATGTTGAAGGACGAACTCCGCAACCCATGAATGGACAGCTATGTTTGCCTTATTAAAACGCAGCCGGAACCGCATTTCAGCCGCCCCCTTTGCGGCTATCTTACTTTTGGCGGCATGCAGTTCTGTTCCAGACGCCGAAAAAACGGATGCACGCGACCCGTATGAAGGATCGAATCGCAAAGCCTTTGCCTTTAACATGGGTCTTGATACGCATATTTTGGAACCAGCCGCCAATGGCTATCGCAATGTCATGCCGCCAGCCGGACGCCGCGCCATTGATAACCATATTGACTGGACAGGCCTTCCAGCCACGACCTTCAATTCAACTTTGCAGGGGCGGTTTGAAAATGCGGGTCTGTCGACAGTGCATTTTATCGTCAACAGCCTGACACTGGGACTGGTTGACCTGACCGAAGATCCAAAGGCGGTCAAAAGTCAGGATTTTGGCCAGACCTTGGCATCGTTTGATGTGCCTGAAGGCAATTATCTGATGGTGCCTGTTCTTGGTCCGAACACCAGCCGAAGCCTGACCGGCCGCGTTGTTGATTCGGTAACCAACCCGATGTCGTTTCTAAAAGCCGGTGATGCTGTCCAGACAATGCAGACATTGCGCCCGCCAGTTGCGGCTGTTTCAATGCGGGCTAATCTGTTCGAGGCCTTTAATGATGTGAAATATAATTCGCTTGACCCCTATGCCCGCACCCGCTCGCTTTATTATCAGGGGCGGGCTGGCCGCATCAATGCCACGGTTGGCAAACCAACCGATAATCGCACCGCTGATGACCAGTTTGAATCATTCCTTGAGGATCCGAAATGACACGCAAACGCCAAATTGGTATTTTGATCTCTGATTTGCGTGGCTGGCTTCGCAGCGGATTTGTTTGTCTATGTCTGTTACCGCTATTTTTGACCGCTTTGCCAGCGCGTGCCAGCGATCAAATTGCCGCTGCCAATAATGTTATCACAAGCATGATCAGCCAAGTTGAAACCTATCTGGAAACAGATTCGGGCAATATTGAAAAACGAACCGAAGATATTACAAAGCTTCTTGATACACATTTTGATTTACCAGCGATTGCCCGCTTTTCTGCCGGCCCTTACTGGCGCGCCGCCAATGAACAGGAACGCATTGATTATGTCCAAACCATGCGCGATGTTGTGATCGGCACCGTTGTTCGCAATTTCGATCAATTATCGGGTCTGCGCTTTACCAAAATTGATAGTCAGGCCAAGGGCGACAAGATGGTTCTGGTGCGCGGTTTATTTAATGACTCAACCGGGAAACGCCCGCCAGTATCGGTTGGCTGGCGCGTCATTACACCAGCGATGGCACCGGCAAAGGTTCTGGATGTCGAAATCGAGAATATCTCAATGCTGGTGACCCAAAAACAGGAAAATATCACCATCATCCGCCAGAATGAAGGCCGGTTTTCAGCGTTAATTGAGGCAATGCGCAAACGCCAGCAAGCGCCATAAATCTGCCCAAAAATCTGCCACAAAAAAAGCCGAAGGATTCTGGCTTTTTAATGTCGTGATATCTGCGTTTTTAGATCATCTGCCTAGCGCGAGATTGGCTTATATTTAATGCGGGTTGGCCGATCAGCATCGGCACCAAGACGCCGCTTTTTATCCACCTCATAAGCTTCATAATTGCCTTCAAACCATTCAACATGGCTGTCGCCTTCAAAGGCCAGAATATGCGTTGCAATCCGGTCAAGGAACCAACGGTCGTGGCTGACCACAACCGCACAGCCAGCAAATTCCAAAAGCGCCTCTTCAAGCGCGCGAAGCGTATCAACATCAAGATCATTTGTCGGCTCATCGAGAAGCAGCAGATTGGCGCCTGATTTCAACATACGCGCCAGATGCACCCTGTTGCGCTCACCACCTGATAGCTGGCCAACGGTTTTTTGCTGATCGCCGCCCTTGAAATTAAACTGTCCGACATAGGCACGCGATTGCATGGTGCGTTTGCCAAGTTCGATTTCTTCCATACCGTCTGAAATGACCTGCCAAACCGTCTGTTTGTCATCCAACGCATCACGCGACTGGTCGACATAGCCAAGCTTGACCGTATCACCAACGGAAAAATCACCTTCATCAGCCGCTTCATCGCCGGTAATCATGCGGAATAGCGTGGTTTTACCTGCACCGTTCGGGCCAATCACCCCAACAATACCACCTGGCGGCAGGCGAAAAGACAAATCATCAATCAACAGCCGATCGCCAAACCCCTTGCGAAGCCCATTGGCATTGATCACCACATCGCCAAGCCGTGGGCCAGCCGGAATCGAAATCCGCGCCACATCAACCTGTTTTTGCTGATCATCAGCAAGCAGCTTTTCATAGGCATTGATCCGCGCCTTGGATTTGGCCTGACGTGCCTTTGGTGCAGCGCGCACCCATTCCAATTCGCGAGACAATGATTTCACCCGCGCATCATCGGCACGACCTTCTTGTTCAAGCCGTTTTTGCTTTTGTTCAAGCCAGCCCGAATAATTCCCCTCATAAGGGATACCAGCGCCGCGATCGAGTTCAAGAATCCAGCCAGCAACATCATCAAGGAAATAACGATCATGCGTAATGGTGACAACGGTACCCGGGAAATCATGAAGGAATTTTTGCAGCCATGCGACAGATTCGGCATCCAAATGGTTTGTCGGCTCGTCAAGAAGCAGCATGTCAGGCGCGCTAAGCAATAGCTGGCAAAGCGCAACACGGCGCTTTTCACCACCTGATAATTTTGTGACATCGGCATCGCCCGGCGGCACGCGAAGCGCATCCATCGCAATTTCGGCTTTGCGTTCTAGATCCCATGCGTCAATGGCATCAATTTCTTCCTGCAGTTCGGCCTGTTCGGCAATGACGGCATTCATTTCGTCATCGCTCATTTCTTCGGCAAATTTCGCGCTCACTTCGTTAAACCGGTCAACAAGCTGTTTGGCACGACCCATGCCAGCAAGAACATTACCGGCCACATCCATTGATGGATCTAATTCAGGTTCTTGCGCCAGATAACCAACTTTGATGCCATCGGCAGCCCATGCTTCACCCTGAAATTCGGTTTCGATTCCAGCCATGATTTTCAGCAAGGTTGATTTACCCGATCCATTCAGACCCAAAACGCCAATTTTGGCACCTGGCAGAAATGACAGGCTGATATTTTTTAGAACTTCCTTACCACCGGGCCATGCCTTGCTTAAGCGGTTCATTACATAAACATATTGATGGCTAGCCATGATTTTTCCAATTCTCTTTCGGGTCGCGTCGGGGTTTTCGATACTGCATTTTCAATGATGCATGGCGCGTCAAAACAGGCAAATTCAGCCCAGCAATCACAAACCACCAATCACATCGTCCTTATGTATCTTTTTTTAACGCAATATGCCACCCCCCGATCAATTCTGGTTGCCGCTTTTCATCGCGCGGGCGCAGGATCTTGGGCTTGCATCGCGCCCGTTATTCGGTTTTTATGGTGGCAGATACAGCCCCGCATCAATGATCGCGATTTGGAACCATTTACATGATTACAACCACCCCTCCAATCGGCATTTTGATTGACCTGCCTTTTGGTTTGTTGATGTGGACCAGCTTTGTGCATTTTCTGCTGATCATTGTGATGAATGAAGATAGTGGCTTTTCGCTGTTACGGCTGTTGCGTGGGCTCAATGCCCCAATCTATGCGGTGATCAGCTTGATCAAGCCAGCCTTTATCATCAGTCGCCTCTTGCCGCTTTACGCTGCGGGTATCCTGTTTATCATTCGGTATTATGTTTTGCCGCTGGCGATCGGGTTTGACGTGTGGAGCTTTAGCGACATGCCGCTGGAACGGCTGCTTTTATCGGCCAAATCCGATTTGGGTCTTTAGGCAATAATTGCGTGAGTGGCAAATCTTACTGCTGAGGTGCGATGCGGGTTTTGCGCTGAATTTTACCTGACGCGTCGAGCTGCCATAATTGCTGGCCGGTTTTATCTTCGATAATGACAAGCATTTGCCCCTTATCACCAAGGCTGGCACCGGTAATCCGGCTATCAGCAGGAATCACAAGCTCACTTTGCTGGATTGCCTTGGCCGAATTGGCGGCGGTAAGCCGGCTATAGATTGTCACGATAATGACCGCCAATGCCGCCACGATCAAAATTGCCATGATGATGGCCATTGCCTTGATCAGCCCAAGATTCCGGACAACAGCCGATGGCGCTTCGGTGATTGTTTCAGATGATTGTGGGGCTGTTGTATTTGCCGCTTTTGCTTTATTGTCCTGATCCATGACCTATTCCTCTGACGATCCAACAACCCGTCTTGTTCATCTTGCCGCTGACGATATACCTGCCGACCGCGTTGACCGGTTTCTGGCGACCCATTTTGGCACGCCAAGCCAGCCTTTATCTCGCAGCCGGATTAAAGCGCTGATCCTTGATGGGCAGCTAAGCGAAGATGGGCGCACCCTAACCGATCCATCAGCACCGGTCAAACCCGGCGCAAGCTATGCGCTGATTTTGCCACCGCCAGTTGATGCGGTGCCAAAGGCCGAAAATATCGCACTTGATATTCTGTTTGAAGATTCGCATTTGATTGTCCTGAACAAACCGGCAGGGCTGGTTGTGCATCCGGCACCCGGGTCGCTAACTGGTACTTTGGTGAATGCGCTGATCGCCCATTGCGGGCCATCGCTTACCGGCATTGGCGGGGTCATGCGGCCAGGTATTGTTCACCGTCTTGATAAAGACACTTCTGGCACGATGGTAGTCGCCAAAACCGATGCGGCGCATCACGGCCTGACAGGCATGTTTGCCGCGCATGATATTGACCGGCGCTATCAAGCGCTTGTTTGGGGAACAAGTGTTGAACGTGATGGCACGATTGACCAACCAATCGGCCGCGCCAGCTATGACCGTAAACGCCAAGCCATCACCACCAAAGGCCGTAACGCGGTAACGCATTGGCAATTGCTGCGCCGTTTCCCGCCTTTTGGTTCGCATATTGAATGCCGTCTTGAAACTGGCAGAACACATCAGATCCGTGTTCATATGGCGCATATCAATCATGGGGTGATCGGCGATCCGTTATATGGACGGGCACCACGTTCGGGACAAATGCCGGATAATCTGGCGCGTACCGGCCTGTCACAGATGCGCGATTTTGGCCGTCAGGCGCTGCATGCAGCGCGGCTTGGCTTTGCCCATCCGATTACCGGCGAGGCACTGCATTTTGAAACACCGCTTCCCGACGATATGGCGGGTCTCCTCGCGCTGATGGAACGCACTGTTTCCGACCGCGCGACTGGCAAAACCCATCCTTCTGGCTAGAATTGATTTTTGCGATTACTGCGCGTAATTTTCGGGTTTTAACCGTCTATATGTGCGAAAATTAGAATTATTGAAAAAGAGTTTTGCAAAAAATAGCCTTAATCTAGCCCCGATTAAATGGTTTGATCCATTTTTGGAAAGATCGGCAAAGCGCGATAGCGTCGCGCCAAAGCGACGCAAACTTGCCTAACGATATGAGTCCGATCCCGAGGAGAAATGAAAATGGCTGCTAAATCTATGCTTCCTGCGATTAGCCCAGATGGAAATCTGTCGCGCTACCTTGAGCAAATTCGCGCCTTTCCAATGCTGGAGCCGGGCGAAGAATATATGCTGGCAAAATCATGGAAAGACAAAGGTGACGTCAAGGCTGCGCATAAGCTGGTGACAAGCCATTTGCGGCTTGTCGCCAAAATCGCAATGGGATATCGCGGTTACGGCCTTCCAGTTGCCGATCTGATCTCTGAGGGCAATCTTGGCATGATGCATGCGGTCAAAAAATTTGAACCTGAAAAAGGCTTTCGGCTTGCCACCTACGCCATGTGGTGGATCAAAGCGGCAATTCAGGAATATATCTTGCGGTCATGGTCATTGGTCAAAATCGGCACCACCGCTGGACAAAAGAAACTGTTTTTCAATCTTCGCCGCATCAAAGGACAGATCCAAGCGATTGAAGATGGCGATCTAAAGCCCGAACAGGTTACGCAGAT
>JAFMNI010000002.1:19030-25564 GCA_017859295.1 Candidatus Puniceispirillum sp.
GCCTAGCCTTCAAACGGGTCGCGAACCAGAATCGTATCATCGCGTTCGGGGCTTGTTGATAGCAGCGTAACGGGCAATTTGGTCAATTCTTCGACACGGCGGATATATTTAACCGCATTGGCGGGTAATTCAGCCCAACTGCGCGCGCCATAGGTGCTGTCTGACCAGCCGGGCATTTCTTCGTAAATTGGCTTGCAAGCGGCCTGTGCGCCAGCATCGGACGGGAAATAATCCAACACCTTGTCGCTGCCGTCAATTTGATAGCCAACGCATATTTTTAAAACATCAAACCCATCAAGAACATCAAGCTTGGTCAAAGCCATGCCGGTGATGCCCGCAACATGACCTGCCTGCCGAACCATAACCGAGTCAAACCAGCCGCAACGCCGCTTGCGTCCGGTGACAGTGCCAAATTCGCGGCCACGTTCGCCCATCCGGTCACCATCAGCGCCAAAATCCTCGGTTGGGAATGGGCCACTGCCAACGCGGGTTGTATAGGCCTTGGTAATGCCAAGAACAAATCCAATATCGGTTGGGCCGGTACCCGCACCGGTTGCGGCCTGACCTGCCACAGTATTGCTTGAGGTCACGAAAGGATAAGTGCCGTGATCAATATCAAGCATCACCCCTTGGGCACCTTCAAACAAAACCCGCTTATTTGCCGCGCGCGCATCGGCAAGACAACGCCAGCTTTGGCCAGTATAAGTCAGCAATTCATCACGCATCGCCAAAAGATCGGCCTTCATCTTATCCGCATCGGCAAGCGGCTGTTCAGCGGCGGCAAGCCAGACATTGTGATGCGCCACCAGTGCCGCCAGCTTTTCCGTTAGAACATCTTCGGATGCCAAATCGCCAAGACGAACCGCGCGGCGGGCAATCTTATCCTCGTAGGCAGGGCCAATACCGCGACCGGTTGTGCCAATTTTACCAGCACCGCGCAACGCTTCACGCGCCGCATCAACCGCTTGATGAACCGGCAAAATCAAAGCCGCAGATTCGGATACCAAAAGGCTTGCCGGACTGATTGCCGCGCCCTGACCGCGCAAAATGCCAATTTCCTTGAGCAAATGCGCCGGATCAATCACCACACCATTGCCAATGACCGACAATTTTCCCGGCCGTACAATGCCTGATGGCAAAAGCGATAATTTATATTCAACACCTTCAATGACCAGCGTATGACCCGCATTATGGCCACCTTGAAACCTGACAACAACATCGGCGCGGCTTGACAACCAATCGACGATCTTGCCTTTGCCCTCATCACCCCATTGCGCACCAATTACCGCTACATTTGCCATGAAAAACCCTTTGTCCCACCGAGGGGATCGACATCAAGATCGAAAGACAGGAAAGACGCCATACCGCTGCGATATTGCAACGGGTCAAGTTCGCCTACCTTGAAACCATAGATCATGCCGACGGGCCGCATGAACCGCGGCCGTTTATAGCAGAGTTCACGCGGCAAAGGCAACGGTACCATGCCAGTGGCAAAGTTTAATTTATCAGCATTCCATGCCAGCCATGACCACAGCCGAAACGCGGCCCTTCCGCCAGCGAAAACCGGCGATTAGATATCAAGCGCGAAATGCAATGCGTCGGCACGCACCACCTGAGCCAGCGCGCGAATTTCAGGCAACATGGTTTTCGGCAAGCCGCCATCAATCTCGACAAGAGCAATCGCCTCGCCGCCAGCTTCACGCCGCCCAAGATGGAAGGTCGCGATATTGATTCCATGCTTGCCACAAAGGCTGCCAAGATCACCAATAAAGCCCGGCTTGTCATAATTGCGAAGATAGAGAAGATGTGGCGGGAAATCTGATTCGACAGCGATATGCTGCACCTCGACAATCCGCGGCTTATTCCCACCAACCAAGGTTCCGGCAATCGTCCGATCACCTGTTTTATGCGAGATTGTCACCCGAAGCAGAGTTTCATAATCGCATTGGCGATCATGGCGAACTGTCGACACGGCAATACCATTTGACGAGGCGACCGCAGCGGCATTGACCATATTGACTGACTCCATTGCCGGTCCAAGAAGTCCTGCCAAAGTTGTTGCCACAACCGGTTCTGGGTTTAGCGCGGCTGCCTTGCCGTCAAATTCGATCACCACCGCGGTGATGCCATCGGCTTCGACCTGCCCCAAAAAGCTGCCAAGCAAGCCACCAAGCGCCATATAGGGCTTTAGAACAGGGGCTTCTTCGGCTGAAACAGATGCCATATTCAAGGCGTTGGTGACTGCCCCTTTCATCAGGTAATCAGCCATTTGTTCAGCCACCTGAAGCGCCACTTTTTCCTGTGCTTCGGTGGTGCTGGCACCAAGATGCGGCGTGGCAATGACATTATCAAAACCAAAAAGCACATTATCGGTGGCAGGTTCTACCTCAAACACATCAAAGGCGGCACCAGCAACATGGCCGCTTTTCAATGCTGCCGCCATCGCCAATTCATCAACAAGACCGCCACGCGCACAATTGACAATCCGAACGCCCTTTTTGGTCTTGTTCAACGCATCAGCGCTAATGATATTACGCGTTGCATCGGTCAATGGCGTGTGAAGCGTGATAAAATCTGCCCGCGCCAATAATTCATCAAGCTCAAGCTTTTCAATACCAAGCCGGGTTGCATTTTCAGGGCTAAGATACGGATCATATCCAATAACCCGCATTTTCAGGCCTTGCGCGCGTTCAGCAACAATCGTTCCGATATTGCCACAGCCAATCAGACCTAATGTTTTGCCGGTAATTTCGGTCCCCATAAAGCGTGATTTTTCCCATTTACCAGCTTTGGTGGATTTATTGGCATCGGGAATTTGCCGCGCCAAGGACAGCATCAAGGTAATGGCATGTTCGGCAGTTGTAACGGCGTTGCCATACGGCGTATTCATCACGATCACACCGCGTTTGGTTGCCGCCGCAATATCGACATTATCCACCCCAATCCCAGCACGGCCAACGACTTTCAGATTTGTGGCGGCGTTCAAAATATCAGCCGTAACCTTGGTCGCCGAACGGATTGCCAGCCCATCATAATCGGCAATAATGGCCTTTAATTCATCGGGTGAAAGCCCCGGCTTGACATCAACATCAATGCCATGTTCCTCAAAAATCGTCGCCGCACGCGGGCTTAATTTGTCACTAATCAATACTTTTGGCATGGTTTCATCTCATTCATTAACTGGCCCCACAAACAGGGCAATTCATGGCAATTAAATTGGCATCGATACAGCGTTGATATGATGCCAGCACCGCAGGATTGCGGTCGTCGATATTGCAGATTAGGCAGCAGCCGATCCGGCTTGGCGGATTTCGGCATAGGCCCAATCCAGCCACGGTAATAGCGCCTCGACATCACTTGGCTCAACCGTTGGGCCAGCCCAGACTCGCAACCCGGGAGGCGCATCACGATATGATGCGGCGTCAAGTGCAACCCCCTCTTTTACCAAGATTTTTTCAAGCTGCGAAGCAACTGTCTTTTTTGCCGCATCATCTAACGCGACAAACCAAGGATCAGTAATCGACAGGGTGATTCCAGTGTTTGAAATTGTCGCCGGATCTTGTGCCAGAAACCCGAAATATGGCGTGTTCGCAACCCATGATTTCACCGCATCAAGGCTGGCATTCGACCGCGCGATTAACGCTGGCAATCCGCCAATTGATTTTGCCCAATTCAGCGCATCAATCGCATCTTCAACCACCAGCATTGACGGCGTATTGATCGTCGCAGCGTCAAAAATGCCGTCATTCAATTTGCCCTTAGAGGTCAAACGGAACAATTTTGGAATTGGCCAAGATGGGGTGTGGCTTTCAAGCCGTTCAACAGCGCGCGGAGACAGGATCAGCACGCCATGCCCGCCCTCACCGCCAAGCGATTTCTGGAAACTAAAGGTTACAACATCAAGCTTTTGCCATGGCAAATCCATCGCAAAACAGGCAGATGTTGAATCGGCAATGGTCAAACCGGCACGATCATCGGGAATCCAATCGCCATTCGGCACTTTGACGCCAGCCGCGGTGCCGTTCCAAGTGAAAATGACATCATTATTGAAATCGACCGCACTCAGGTCAGGCAATTGCCCATATGGGGCAACATGTGTCACCGGATCAATTTTCAACTGGCTTACCGCATCGGTAACCCAATCCTTGCCAAAGGATTCCCACGCCAAAAGTTCAACGCCGCGCGCACCAAGCATTGACCACATTGCCATCTCAACCGCGCCCGTATCCGAGCCCGGAACAATGCCGATGCGATAATCATCAGGCAGACCCAGAATCTCGCGAGCGAGGGTCATCGCTGTTTGGATTTTATCTTTTGCAGGTGCTGAACGATGCGACCGACCGGTGCAAGCATCTTCAAGTGCGGCTGGAGACCATCCCGGACGTTTCTTTGTTGGTCCGGAAGAAAAATACGGCATAACCGGACGGTTTGCCGGTTTGGCATATGTTGACATAACACATTCTCGCGCTCAGATTTGGCTATCCGTTGGGGGATAGCGGCCCGCCAAAAGAAGTCGCATAAAATGATATCGCAAGTCAACATGCTGCCTGACCGGTAGAGGAAAATAAATTCCTAACCGACAAGCATATGTTTTTGAACGATTTTATTAAGCCTTGGCGGTAATGCGCAAAATTAACGCATCCATTGCCTCGGTTAAAAGCGCGTCAGTTTCGGCTTCGACCATCACCCGAACCAAAGCTTCGGTTCCAGATGGGCGTACCAGAACACGCCCCTTGCCGTTTAGATTAGCCTCAATAGTGGCAAGGTCGGATTGCAGCTTTTTATCCTGAAGAATCGCCGGATCAATTCCGCGCAGATTTTCCAGCCTTTGGGGGTTTGGCGAAAAGCTGTTGAACAGCGTGCTGGCTTTTTTGCCGCTTGTCTTGAGCAGGGTTAGCATCTGCAATGCCGTCAGCAAGCCGTCACCCGACCTTGCAAAATCGGTCATCAGCATATGGCCTGACGGTTCGCCACCAAGATTCAGCCCATCTTGCCGCATCTTTTCAAGAATATAGCGATCACCAACAGCAACGCGATGCAAATCAATCCCTGCCTTGCCAAGTCTGGCCTCAAGGCCGCGATTGGTCATCACCGTGCCAACAACCGCGTTGTTGGCAAGCGTTCCGCGTTCCTGCATGGCAAGCGCAAGGCAGCCCAGAATCTGGTCACCATCAATAATTTTGCCCGTTTCATCAGCCATGATCAGCCGGTCGGCATCACCATCAAGGCAAATCCCCGCATCGGCACCATGCGCCACCACTGCTGCTGCCATCACCTGCGGATGAACCGCACCGCAATTTTCATTAATATTGAAACCGTCAGGCGATACCGCCAATGGCACAATTTCGGCACCAAGTTCATAAAGCGTATCCGGCGCGGTGCGATAGGCAGCGCCATTCGCACAATCAACAACCAGCTTTAGCCCATCAAGACGCGTGCGCCCGGGCAAGGTGGATTTGGCAAATTCAACATAGCGACCAACCGAATCAAGCATGCGGCGCGCACGGCCAAGATCAGGCGCGTCAGCAAGCGCAATTGAACCGGCAGCCAATGCCGAAATTTCAGCTTCGATTTTGTCATCAAGCTTAAACCCATCGGGGCCAAACAGCTTGATGCCATTATCATGATGCGGGTTATGGCTAGCCGAGATCATCACGCCCAATTCCGCCCGAAGCGAGCGCGTTAAATGCGCCACCGCTGGCGTTGGGATCGGGCCAAGCAAACGGCAATCAAGTCCGATTGAGGTAAAGCCTGCAACCAATGCCGATTCCAACATATAGCCTGAAAGACGCGTATCCTTGCCAATGACAACAATCGGGCGTGCATGGCTAGACCGGTCATTATGATCGGCAAACCAACGCCCCGCAGCCAATGCCAGTCTTACAACGGCTTCGGCAGTCATCGGCCCTGTATTGATGCGCGCGCGTACGCCGTCGGTACCGAATAATCCTGCCATGATGTTTCCTTTGTCACTTTATCGATCACATTTTGGCAATCGCATTTGCGGCCAAATGGCTGCTTGGGTTTAGGATAGAATAGCTTGCCCCTATTTCACAAGCACTCAAAACAATCCGAAATCAGCTGTCGGTGGCGCGCAATGCCGCCTCGACCGCCAGCGCTTGCGCCGTTTCGGCAACATCGTGAACGCGAATAATCTGCGCGCCCTGCCGCCATGCCGCTGCAGCCAATGCCAATGATCCGGCAAGCCGCGCTTCGGCCGGTTCGCCAGCCGATATTTTCGCAATTGACGATTTGCGGCTGGCCCCAAACAGAACAACAACACCAAGCCCATGAAATAGTGACAACCAATTCACCAATTGCAGATTATGAGTCACTGTCTTGCCAAAGCCAAAGCCGGGATCAATGGCAATTGATGATGCCGGAATGCCAGCGGCAATCGCCGCCGCAACGCGCTGTTTCAAAAATTCGTAAATTTCTACCGGTGCAAAATCATAGACCGGATCCTGCTGCATGGTTTCGGGCGTCCCCTTCATATGCATCATGACCACTGGCGCACCGCTTGCCGCGGCGGCC
>JAFMNI010000002.1:25789-29775 GCA_017859295.1 Candidatus Puniceispirillum sp.
CCTGCCGCTGCCATCGCCTTGCCAGCGGCAATTGCCTTGGCTGGGCCAAGATTAACCCCGCCATCTGAAAAGCTGTCAGGAGTTACATTCAGCACCGCCATTAAATGCGACCGACCCATATCAAGACCAGCAAAATGCGGCCGCGCAATGGTCAAATCATCAATGGCCTTGCTTGCCATATTCCGATCATCGGCAAGGGCAAAAAGCTGTTCGCAATCCATCCGGCTGGCCACATACCCATCATCACCATCAGCCATGACAACATCAAGCTGGCAAAAGCTGGCATGTCCGCCAGCCAATTTATGCTGGCCGCCGGATGTGACGATAGGGCGAAGCCATGTTGGTTGGCAAAAAGGCGGCACTTTTGGCACCGCCTCATAGGCTAGTTTGGATGTCGCGTCTGTATTCATCAAAATACAGGCTTAGGCAGGTTCGCTGCCCGGCTTTTTCGGCCGACCAGTACCAGGAAGGCCGGTCCGCGATTTGCGCTTTGGCTTTTGATTGATTGGCGTGTCCTCGGCATCTTTGCGAACAAGCGTGCCACCTTCAACGATAATCTTGATTTCATTGCCATCAAGCGTTTCATATTCGAGCAAGCCCTGCGCCAAGCGTTCCAGCTCAACATCGTTCTTTTTGAGGATTTTGGTAGCGTCTTTATAGGCCTCATCAACAATCCGGCGCACTTCATCATCAATGATCGACGCGGTCGCATCAGCAACATTCTTTTGCTGCGACACTGACCGGCCAAGGAAAACTTCCTGCTCATCTGCGCTATAGGCCAAAAAGCCCAGCTTGTCAGACATGCCCCATTCAGTCACCATCCGGCGTGCCATATCGGTAACCATACGGATATCAGATGACGCACCAGTGGTAATCTTGTCATGACCAAAGATCAGATCTTCGGCAATTCGGCCACCACAGGCCACCCGCAAATCGGCGTGAATTTTGTCACGCGCCAGTGAAATACGATCGCCTTCTGGAAGCCGCATCACCATGCCAAGCGCACGTCCGCGCGGAATGATGGTGGCTTTATGGATTGGATCAGATGCAGAGCAATGCAATGCCACAACAGCATGTCCAGCCTCGTGATAGGCTGTCAGGCGCTTTTCCTCGTCAGTCATCACCATTGACCGGCGTTCGGCACCAAGCATGACCTTATCCTTGGCCTCTTCAAATTCGGCCATTGAGACCGTGCGGCGGCCTTTACGCGCTGCCAGCAATGCCGCCTCATTCACCAGATTGGCAAGGTCAGCACCTGAAAAACCGGGGGTGCCACGGGCGATTACGCGCGGCTCAACACCCTCGGAAAGTGGCGTTTTGCGCATGTGAACTTTCAGAATTTTTTCGCGGCCGATCACATCTGGATTTGGCACAACAACCTGCCGGTCAAAACGACCCGGGCGAAGTAACGCCGGATCAAGCACGTCAGGGCGGTTGGTTGCAGCGATCAGGATCACCCCTTCATTCGCCTCAAAACCATCCATTTCAACAAGCATCTGGTTCAACGTCTGTTCGCGTTCGTCATTGCCGCCGCCAAGACCGGCACCACGATGCCGTCCAACCGCGTCAATTTCGTCAATGAAGATGATACAAGGCGCGTTTTTCTTGCCCTGTTCAAACATATCGCGAACACGGCTGGCACCAACACCAACAAACATCTCAACAAAATCCGACCCTGAGATCGTAAAGAAAGGCACATTGGCTTCGCCAGCAATCGCCTTGGCAAGCAAGGTTTTACCGGTACCTGGAGGGCCAACAAGCAAAACGCCTTTTGGAATTTTACCGCCAAGCCGCTGAAACTTGCCTGGATCCTTCAGGAACTCGACAACTTCTTCCAATTCGGTTTTGGCTTCATCAATACCCGCCACATCTTCAAAGGTGACGCGGCCTTGATGTTCGGTCAGCAATTTCGCCCGCGATTTGCCAAAGCCCATCGCGCCGCGCGACCCACCCTGCATTTGCCGCATAAAGAAAATCCAGATGCCGATAAACAGCAACATTGGGAACCATGACAGTAAAATCGAGAAGAAGCTGGGCATGCCGCTATCTTCTGGGGTTGCAACGATGCGAACATCATTTTCATCCAGAATTTTCACAACATCGGTTGATGGCGGCATCACGGTTGTGATTACCCGTCCGGCGCTGGATTTACCGCGCAAATTGCGACCATCGATCAATACTTCTTCGATCTGGTTGGTTTTGACTTTCCCCATAAAATCGGAATAGGCTACTTGATCGGCCGGTGTTCCGGTTGACGGGGTTTGGAACATATTGAACAGCCCCATAAGCGCCGCGCCAAAAATGAGCCAGATGATGATATTGCGAGCCAGATTATTCACCAGATTTATCCTATCAATGTATCTGCAAGAAACGTCGGACGTCTTGCCACCCCTAAGAACCGCGCCGCCATAGTGGCTGGCGATTGTGTATCTTCATACCCTTTTAATTGGGGATAAATCGACCCGCCGTCAAGGGTTGTTAACACAGGAATTGCCTGTCTGGCGCGATGCGGCAGCAAATGCCACCCATCCGGCATGGAATTGGCAGGCAAAGCAGCGCCGGAATCACCCTGTATTTTGGGCATATCACCAAATCCATGCAGCATTCCCGCCTGCGCGCTTTTGACCAACCAACAACCGGCAAAGACCAATTCTTGGCCAGCGGCAATCGGCATGATAATCCGCTTGCGGCCCGTTTCGCGAAACAGGTAATAATTGGCCGCCGATGCGCGGCGCGGTGATGACGCGGTAATCGGGCTGAAATGACAGCCGCCAATCGTTGCCGAAACACCATCATCACAACGCTGGCGAAGCTGATCCAGCGCCATCTTTGCCGCCCCATATTGCCCGCCGCCAACTGCCATAATGAGCCGGCGCATGATAAGCGCCCAAAATGATTGCGGCAGATCAGCAAAGGCGGCCATGGTCACACTGGCATAACCCGACGGATGCCAGTCAACCGCTTGCTCAATAATGTTATCACAAGCCTTGTCAGCCACCGCGCCTAGCCGCGCTGCGCCGGCGCCAAGACGGCGCAACTGCCCCGAAGATAGCGCGGTATCACCTGTTGCCGCATCTTGGCGATCAAGATCAGCCAGAAATTGACGGATACGAACGCGCTCAAACCGGTGATTCTGATTGCTTGGATCAGTTTCAAAATCGCAATCAAGATGATGGCAAACCGCCTTTAACTGATCGGGCATCCAGCCCAAAACCGGCCGGGCAACGACAACATCATGCTGCAATCGGTGGCAAGCAATCCCGCCAAGACCGTTTAAACCCGATGATTTCAGCAAGCGCATTGCAACGGTTTCGGCCTGATCGCCGGCATGATGCGCAAAAAGCAAAGCGGCCTTTTTTTGCCGTGCCGTTGATAATAGCGCTTGGTGCCGGTTGATCCGCGCCCATTCCTGCAATCCGGCTGTTGGGCGCGGTTCGGTAATCGGGATAATATCGCTGGAAACGCCAAAGCGGCGCAAACGGGTTTGCACCCTTTTCGCCTCATCACCCGAGCCATCGCGCAAACCATGATCGACAATCACCGCGTGATGATGCTTGCCAGTTGCATCGACATAACGCTGCGTCAACAAAGCCAGCGCGGTACTATCGGGCCCACCCGATAATGCCGTGACATAGCCCGTGCATTGATCAAGCCCCAGCCCCGCCATGACGGCAGCGAAACGGGCGTCAAAATCAGCAATCAGGCTAGCTTTTACACTTGGCAGCATCACTAAGGGCGGCAAGCTGGGTCATGAAAGTTTCAGGTGGCGTATCAAGAAGCTTTGGCAAGGATGCATAGATTTCGCAAGCTTGTTCTGCCGGTGCGAAATGCGAAACTGACTCGGCAATCCACATGGTCGTGTCAACAAGCCGTGCATCATTCGGATAGGTGCTGTTGAATTCGGAAAATGTCATGGCGGCTTTTTCATATTCACCGCGCATGAACTGCACCCGCCCCAGCCAGAAAGTGGCATCGGCCTGACGTTC
>JAFMNI010000002.1:30124-38881 GCA_017859295.1 Candidatus Puniceispirillum sp.
TTGCTTTCGCGGGTCATTTGTACATTGGCTGGCGCATCGGCGGCGGTTGTTTCCTGCTGTGCTGCCGCATTGGCAAGATCACTGCCGCCAAGCGAGATCAGCGTTTGCACCCGCTTTTCCAGCCGCAGCAAACGAAATTCGGTATCAGATGTGATTTCAAGCGTGCGTTCCATCCGGCGGCTAGTCATCGCCAATGTATCATTCAGCTTTTCCATCTCATTGCGAAGCGCATTCAGATCAGCCATCTGCGCGGTGCCAGCCTGTGCCGAGCTTGACCCAAGCTGTTCAACCTTAAGCTTGATTTCGCGAAGATCTTGTTCAATAACCCCGCGGATTTCTTTCAGACCCTGCTCCAGAATATCCATGCGTTGTTGTTGGCGTGTTAACAGCGCGCTGGCATTTGACGATATCGCATTATCGCTTGCCGCGCTTTGCGCCATCGCATTTGCTGGCAGCAGCAAACTGGCCAACACCAAAAAGACTATCCGTTTATTCATTACGTCAATTCCCAACGACAAAGAAAAATTGATGACTGCAATCATCTGTTGCAAACATACTAGAGGCGGTTTTAGGCAGAAATTAGGCAAAAAAAAGAGGAGCGATCGCCCCCCTTTTTAAATCAGATCAAACTGTCTAGTTCAGAACAGTCGCAGCACGGCGGTTCTTTGCCCATGCTTCTTCGTTTGAACCAGAAACCGCTGGACGCTCTTTGCCGTATGATACGGTGCGGACGCGGGCGGCATTCAGGCCTTTGGCAAGAAGATAATCACGAACAGCCACGGCGCGGCGATCGCCAAGCGCAAGGTTATATTCGCGGGTGCCACGCTCATCGGCATGCCCCTCGATGATGACAACCATGGTTGGGTTCACATTTAGAAAAGCGGCCTGACGGTCCAGAGTGGCTTGTGCCTCTCCGGCTAGCTCAGAGCTGTCAAATCCGAAATAAACGGTGTTGCCAACCTGTGCCAGCTTTTCAGCATCGCTCATCTGAGTTGCTGTTGTCGAGCTGCTTGCTGAACTGCTTGCTGAACTGCTTGTTGATCCAGCGGCTGTTGCACTGCTTGACGAACTGCCAGAGGCACTGTCACCAGCAACGTTTGACGCGGTCTCACAAGCGGTGAAAAGGAAAGCTACTGCGCACATAGCGAGAAGTCGTTGAAACATCTGTATGCTCCCAAATTGTTTGTCCGGCACACCGGATGGTTTCTCTTTCGCGTTATTAGGTGACCACATAAACAACTCGTCATCTAAATGTCACGGTAATTATCTAACGGACGCACCCACAAGGCTAGTCTTCGCTGGCCCAAATCGTGAATCTTCAATAACGCAAATTCATTGTAATTGAAACCAAAAAATTGACCAATCACCTATAAAGCCGCAATTTTTCGGAAAGAGCATCTTTCTTTTTGGCAATTAATATGATGATGATTGCCTTGTCCAAACTTCGCCAGACAAAGCAAAGCCTTTTTCGCAATGCCTGTAAACAGAGATTGTAAAATTTTGTTACCTCGCCAAATTCGTTTGGTTAGCGCAATATCGGCGACCATGCTGGGTCAGATGCATCCGATGGGGTAATGATACGCTTTTCATTAAATCCGGTAATATCGATCCGGTAAACATGCGTATCGCCACCACTGCCATCGGTTTCAAAGGGCTGTTGTTTGAAATACATCAAGACGCGGCCATTTGGCGCCCATGTCGGCCCTTCAACAAGAAACCCACTTGCAAGAAGCCGCTCACCAGACCCGTCAACATTCATCACGCCAATGTAAAATTGGCCATTCGCCATTTTGGTAAAGGCAATAATATCGCCGCGGGGCGACCAAACCGGCGTTGCATAGCGGCCTTGGTTAAAGCTAATGCGCCGGACATTGGCACCATCAGCATCCATAACATAAAGCTGTTGGCTGCCACCACGATCCGAATTGAACACGATTTTTGAACCATCGGGTGAATAGGATGGTGATGTGTCAATCGACGCCGATTGCGTCAGGCGGTTAATCGCTTGAGTTCGCATATCCATTTCATAAATGTCGGTCATGCCATTTTGTGCAAGGCTCATGATTAATTTATCACCTGATGGCGCAAAGCGAGGCGCAAAGGTCATGCCCGGGAACGAGCCAAGCCGTTCGGTGCGGCCTGTCGCAATTTCGAACAGATAGACATTTGGTTCATCGTTGAAATAGTTCAGATAGGCAATTTCATTGGCTGTTGGTGAAAAACGCGGGGTCAGAACCAGATCAGCACCTGACGTTAAAAATTGATGATTATGTCCATCCTGATCCATAATGGCCAACCGCTTTAAACGGCGGCTTTGCGACCCTGATTCAGCAACATAGACAACGCGCGTATCAAAATACCCCCTGTCACCAGTGAATTCCTCATAGACGAAATCGGCAATCTGATGCGAAATCCGGCGAACGGCATTTTGATCGGCATTGCCGCCGCCGCCAGTGATATTGCGCTGGATCACCACATCCCACAGCACAAATTCCACCTGCAACATGCCCGCCGAATCAATATAGGCCGACCCAACAAGCAGCCCCTTGACCCCCAACGGGCTCCAATTGGTGAAATTTGGCCGGATTGAGGGCGCTTTTGGCGGCTCGATAAAGGCCGCGCTATCAACGGGCGCAAACAGGCCCGAACTTTCCAGATCTTCGGAAATAATCTGCGCGATTTGTTTGCCAACCTCGGACACGACACCGTCAGGGCCGGTAAAATTGGCGATCGCGATCGGTGTTGGCGCGACCTGACCTTCGGTTATATCGATGCGAAGCTGGGCATTGGCGATATTACCAAACAGACCAAAACAAGCCGCAACCACAGTTACCAATCGCAAAAACATCATCATCGCTAATCTATTCCTATCTTTTTACCTGCAAATATGCGCTGTGCAGCACAAACCATGTCACATCATTATCGTGTTAAAAATTTTGGATCAAACCCGAAGATAAAGCTTTTCCATTGTTCATATTTATCCAAAGGCACTGGCAAAGGCGAACATTTAAACATTGTGCGAATGGCCTCATCGGCGGCAACCCGGAATGTTCGGTCGGTGGCAAGTCGCATTTTATTGTCAACCTCGGCTGTCAAAACCTTTCCGTCTCTATCTAACGTGACAATTATGTCAACAATTAGCGTGTTTGCACCTGCCGTGCCAATTGGCGGCGACCAGCATGATGACACGTGCTGGCGAATACGATCAATGTCGGAAAGACCAAGCGGGCCAACAACCGGTTTTTCGGGCGCGCGAATGGCATTACCGGCCGCTGTTGTCAAATTACTGGTCAAAGTTTCAGCCGCTTCTTTGCGTTCTTTTTCGCGCCGTTTCTTTTCGGCATCTTCGGATACCGCCTTGGCCTTGGCAAGATTTTGCATCACCCCGCTCAACGCGTCTTCGCGCTGTTTTTCCAATGCTTTTTGGCGTGCCAGCTTGTTGATGCGTTTTGGCGGTGATTGCGGCAGGCGTTTTGGCGCTTTCAGCGTCGCGGTGGTTTTTGGCTTTGACTTTGGCGGTGCTGGTGGCTGGGCAATTGCCGGCTTTGGCTTGGGCTTGGGCGTGATTTTTTGTGGCAGAATTTCTGCTTTTGGATCAGGTGCCTTTGGAGCTGGCTTGGCAACAGGCTTTGGCGCGGGCGGTTTTGCACGCGGTGGGGCTGGCGGTGACGGCGGTGGCGGCTTTTTTGATTTTGCTGCCTTTTGTTCCTTTTTTGCCGTATTCGGCTTATCGCCTTGCGTCAAATTTGTCGTTGGCACTGATTGCACCATTTCCATCACCACGATGGGTTGTTCGTCGGGAAGATCGCGCTTGATTGACGGCAAGCCAATCCACGCCAGTGTTGCAACACTGACGTGCAATCCAACCGAAATAATCAGCGAACGACGATCCATCTCTAGCGTTCCACGCAAATTTCCATCATGCGGCCATTATTTCGCTTCAGGAAGCTGAGCCACTAATGCAACCTTTTCAAATCCGGCTGCCTGAATGCGACCCATAACACCAAGCACATCACCATAGGTCACTGCCCGATCACCACGCACAAAAATACGAACATCAGGATTGGCATTGGAAATGGCCTTCAGGCGCGGGATCAAAACCTCGGCCTCAACCGCAGCTTCTTGCAAATAAAGGCTGCCATCAGCTTTGATCGAAACCACCAAAGGCGCTGCATCGGCATTGATTGCCCCAGCCTTGGTTTTTGGTAAATCAACCTCAACCCCAACGGTCAAAAGCGGTGCTGTCACCATAAACACAATCAGCAGCACCAGCATAACATCAACAAAGGGGGTGACGTTAATCTCGCCCATTGGACGATGCCGCCGCCCACCGGTTGGTCGTTTGACTCCCGCTCCCATTATTTGCCGCCTTCATCAAGCTGGCGCGCCAATAGCGTGCTGAACTCCTGCGCAAATGTTTCAAGCCGCGCGCCAAATCGTTCAAGATCACCAGCAAATTTATTATAGGCAATAACCGCCGGAATGGCCGCGGCTAGCCCAAGCGCGGTGGCAAAAAGCGCCTCGGCAATTCCGGGCGCGACAACCGCAAGGCTGGTATTTTTTGACTCGGCAATCGACTGAAACGAACTCATGATCCCCCAGACAGTGCCAAGCAAACCAACAAAAGGCGATACTGAACCAATTGACGCCAGAAGATTCATCCCGCGTTCCATGCGTTCCATTTCACGCGTGATGGTAAAATTCATCGACCGGTCAATCCGGCTAACCAATGACGCGCGCAAATCGGCACGGCCAGCATCGGCAAGCCCGCGTGACGTTGCCCGTCGCCATTCACGCATCGCCGCAACAAACACAATCGACATTGCATCACGCGGATTAGCACCCGTATCATCATAAAGCTTGTCAAGCGACCCACCTGACCAGAAGGCATCTTCAAAGGCCTGCGCCAAACGCCGCTCACGCCGAATGATGGTGATTTTTTCCACCACAATCGCCCAGCACCAGACCGATGCCAAAATCAAAAGCAACATGACCAGCTTGACGAAAGGATCCGCCGCCCAGAACAACCCCATGATGCTAAGATCTGCACTCGAATGGGTTACCGTCAACTCCACAGAATTCATTTATTCACCCTCTGTTTTCGTCCAAATAGCATTTGCGTTCGCACCTTTCGCCGGTGCTGGTTATCCATCTGATAAAGCCAGATCAGAAAATTTGGCTTTGACCGCCGCCGGCAGCCGACATATTTTTGGCCGCGCCCCATCGGCCAGCGCGACAAGCCCTATGTCTACGACAAGTCGGGCAAGAATATGGCGATTTTCGCGATTTATGATTTTTTGTTCTAATTTCAGCGATGCGCCGCCAAGCCGAAGTAAGGCGCTTTCAACATCAAGAACATCACCAAGACTGGCAGGAAGATGAAAATCAACCTCGATCCGGCGCACCACAAAGGCTAATCCGTCATCGGCAAGCATTGCTGGCTGGTCAATGCCAAGACATCGAAGCCATGCCGATCGGGCGCGTTCGGCAAAGGCCAGATATTGCGCATGATAAACAATGCCGCCAGCATCGGTATCTTCATATTGAACACGAAGCGGGTAAAAATGATTGCCAGCGTCAAACCAGCCATCAAGCATGGCATCGGCACCGGCTGCCAGATTAGCATGATCGAGGGTTCTTTCCCGATTTTTTTGCCGATCACCCACCATCATACCCTATTCGATATCTGCCTCATCACCACCGATTTGCGTCAGAAGATCAAGCTGTTTGGCAGCCGATGCAGGCGGCGTCATGCCAAGATAGGCCCAGCCACCAACCGACAGACACCGCCCACGCGGGGTTCGCATCAATAATCCGGTTTGCATCAAATAAGGTTCGATCACTTCTTCCAAAACATCACGCTGTTCAGACAATACCGCCGCCAGCGTTTCCACACCAACCGGCCCACCAGCATAGGATTCAGCCAAACAGGCAAGATAACGCCGATCCATCTGATCAAGGCCATTGGCATCAACTTCAAGCCGGTGCAAAGCGGCATCGGCAACCGCTGCAGTTACGGTTCCCGCGGCTTCAACCGCCGCAATATCACGAACCCGCCGCAATAGCCGACCCGCCACACGCGGCGTTCCGCGCGCACGCCCAGCAATTTCGGCCGCCCCATCAGCGCCAAGATCAAGCCCAAGCTTGATCGCCTGTTTGGTCAGAATGAGTGACAATTCATCAGGGGTGTAAAACTGCATCCGCATTTGAATGCCAAACCGATCACGAAGCGGGGTTGTTAATAGCCCCGATCTTGTGGTGGCACCAACAAGCGTAAATGGCGGCAAATCAATGCGTACTGAACGCGCCGACGGCCCCTCGCCGATGATCAGATCAAGCTGAAAATCTTCCATCGCCGGATACAGAACTTCTTCAACCGCAGGCGCAAGACGATGAATTTCATCAATAAACAACACATCGCGTGGCCGTAAATTGGTAAGCAGCGCTGCCAAATCACCCGCCCGCGCAATCACCGGCCCCGATGTTGCCCGAAAGCCAACACCCAATTCAGCAGCGATAATCTGCGCCAAGGTTGTTTTACCAAGACCCGGCGGCCCGTGAAGCAGGCTGTGATCCATCGCATCGCCACGATCACGCGCGGCATGAATGAATGTTTCAAGATTACGCCGTCCATTGCCCTGCCCAATAAATTCGGCAAGCGAGGTTGGTCGCAAAGCATTATCACTTCTCTCTTGGCTATCAGCGCCAATCAGGCGGCTGGCATCGTCTGCTTGGGTCATGTTCCCATCTCCCGCAAGGCCGCCGCAATCACATCTGAAAGATTGTCGCCGCCAGCTTTTGCCTGAACCCGCATTACCGCGCTATGTGCCTCGGCGCGTCCATAGCCAAGATTGACCAGCGCCGAAACCGCATCACCAAACAATCCAGCGGCGGCACCATCAAGCCCGCCCGCCGCACCGCCAGCCGTGCCAGCACCCGAATCACCAATCGCCAAGGCGCCGCCAAGGCTGGTGATTTTGCCAATTTTCTCGCCAAGTTCATTGACCACACGCTGGGCAATTTTGGGACCAACACCATCGGCACGCGCCACCATTGCCTTATCACCTGCGATAATGGCATTGGTTAAATCGCTTGGTGACAACACCGATAAAATCGCCATCGCCGCCTTGGCACCAACGCCCTGAACCGTGATCAAAAGCCGAAACGCATCGCGTTCAGCCAGATCAAGAAAACCAAACAGCGTCATGCTGTCCTCGCGAACCTGCATTTCGGTTAAAAGCGTAACCTCGCCTGCCATGGTGCCAAGCTGGCCTTGCGTGCGGCCAGAAATATTGACCGCATAGCCAACCCCCTGAACATCAAAAATGGTCTGCTGATCATCGGTTCGCACTATGGTGCCACGCAATTGCGCAATCATGTCTTGCCCCCATTGCTGGCATCATCTCGGGCAAGCGCCGCGGCGATGGCTGCCGACAGACCTTTGCCCATTTGTCCTTGGCTCATTTGTCCTTGGCTCATTTGTCCTTGGCTCAACTCTACCCCGACTGACGCCGCTGTACCAGCCTCATTGCTGGCGGCGATTGCAATTGCCAGCGCATCGGCAGCATCGGCATTTTGTGCCGTGACTGCCAACAGGCGCGTGACCATATCTTGGATTTGTTTTTTATCGGCAGTGCCAGTGCCAGCAACAGCCTTTTTGACCGCACGCGCCGAAATTTCGCCAACGCCAAGCCTATTGACGCCGCAAGCAAGAATACCAACGCCGCGCGCCATGCCAAGCCGAAGCGCCGATCCGGCTGATTTTGCCACAAAGATCTGTTCAATCGCCGCCTGATCGGGTTGGTGAAGATTAATCACCTCGCAAAGCCCATCAAAAATGATTTGCAGCCGCGCGGCATCGTCAAGCGTGGGTTTGGGCTGAATGGCACCATTGGCAATATGCTGCAACCGCCCACCATCGAGGGCAATAACGCCCCAGCCAGTGCATCGCAATCCGGGATCGATGCCAAGAATCCGCATCATCGTCCCCACTTAGGCAAGCTTGGCAATGACGTCATCCGAAATGTCAAAATTCGACGACACATTCTGCACATCGTCATTATCATCAAGCGCATCAAGAAGCTTTAACAAGGTTGCGGCCTGCCCCTCATCAACGGCAATCAAATTTTGCGGTTTCCATGTCAGACCCGATTCTTCGGGCGCACCAAATACAGTTTCCAATGCTTCACGAATGGTGTTGAAATCATCTGGCGCGCAAGTCACTTCATGCCCGTTTTCATCTGATTCCACATTTTCGGCACCGGCTTCAAGAACCGCTTCGAACATTGTATCGGCATCGGTCACATCAGCCGGATAGATGATTTGGCCAACCCGATCAAACATAAAGCTAACCGATCCGGTTTCGCCAAGTGACCCGCCGAATTTGTTAAAGGCGGCGCGCACTTCTGATGCGGTGCGGTTCCGGTTATCGGTCATCGCATCAACGATTAGCGCGGTGCCACCCGGGCCATAGCCCTCATAGCGGATTTCATCATAATTTTCACCCTCACCACCCTCGGCGCGTTTAAGCACGCGCTCGATATTATCCTTGGGCATATTGGCAGCGCGCGCCGCCGATAGGGCCGAGCGCAAGCGTGGGTTTGAATCAGGATCAGTGCTGCTGCGGGCGGCAACGGTCAGCTCTTTAATAAGACGACCAAAAACCTTGGCGCGTTTTTTGTCCTGCGCACCTTTGCGATGCATGATATTTTTAAATTTGGAATGGCCTGCCATGATCTCTTATTGCTTATCTGCTTG
>JAFMNI010000002.1:39174-46657 GCA_017859295.1 Candidatus Puniceispirillum sp.
CGCCCAAGAAAGCGGTCGGTTGCCGCGCCTTTATCCATGCCAATCACACTATCATAATCACCGCACATACCAGCATCGGTCTGATAGGCCGTGCCGCCCGCCAGAATACGGTGATCGGCGGTTGGCACATGCGTATGCGTTCCCACCACAAGCGACGCTCGGCCATCCGCGTAATGGCCAAGCGCCATTTTTTCCGATGTTGCCTCGCCATGAACATCAATCAAGATAAAATCGGCATCACGGCCAAGCTTGTTGCGAACCAGCGCATCATTCAATGCCGGAAAAACCGGATCATTTGCCGCCATAAACAGATTGGTCATCAAATTCACCGCGACAAGCCGCTTGCCAGCGGCATTCGTCACCTGAACAATGCCGTTCCCCGGGGTGCCTTCAGCCATGTTCAACGGCCGCAGCAACCTTGGTTCAGACGCGATATAATCAATAATTTCCTTTTTGTCCCAGACGTGATTGCCGGTTGTCAGAACATCAGCACCAGCGGCAAAAAGCGCATCACAGATTTTCGGCGTGATGCCAAACCCGCCAGCCGCATTTTCACAATTTACCACGATAAAATCGAGCACCAGTTCATCTCGAAGAAGTGGTAATTGTTCAATCACATCATTGCGCGCCGTCCGGCCAACAATATCTCCCAAAAACAAAACGCGCATTACACTCTATCCTTAATCAATGCCGCTGTTCTGCAGCATTGCTTGGCATATCACGATCACCGAAATGATTACCGCCAGCAAACATCCAAAAACGGCAATCAAACCACGGTCATCAAATCAATTTTGCGACGGCACCGGCGTGAACAAACCGGTTGGGCACAGAACCGCATCAAGCGGCATGTCATAGGGGCCAACCGGTATTTTGTCCAGCTTTTGACCATCATAGGCAATGCCGATCACCGGTAGATGATGCCCTGCGCCGCTGAGAACAGCAAGCGTGCGATCATAAAATCCACCACCATAGCCAAGCCGCCAGCCAGCCGCATCAAACGCCAGCATCGGTGCCAGAATCACATCAGGACGGCAAAGCGGCTGATCTGCAGGCGGTTGTTTGGTGCCATAAGGCCCATCATCAAGCCGATCACCGACCGCCCAGCGATGAAAGCGCAAAGGCTGGCCTTCGGCTGGCGTGATGGGCAATGCGGTCGCACAGCCCAAACCGGCAAGCCGCGCCATTAGATCAAGCGGCGATAATTCACTTCGGATGGGGAAATAGGCAGCATAAATGCCTTTGCCAAACCGATTAATCAGACGCTCGGCATGCGTTGCCAGCAAGGTGGCGGCATCGGTTTGACTTGCGGCAAGATGATTGCGGTTTTGCGCCGCCAGCTTGCGGCAGGCCGCTTTGGCTTTGGCAGGATCAAGATTGGCTTTGGACAAACCAGACGTCTTTTGTGACATGCAAGCCTCATGGCCAATAGCAAGAAAGCGGCGACAACCACCTTAACCGTCGTTGTATCATCCTCTGTGACCTGCTTTGCAGGTGGGTGCCACATAACCAAACCACGGCTCGGCCAGAGGCAGCTCCCGAGAGAAAATTTATGGCCCCAGGGATTGAAAAACTAATCGCGAAAAAGCAGTCGTCGCCTAGGGCATCATGTAGGGTTTTGTCGTATCAAATGCAAGCTTTGATGTCAGCGTGGCAATCTTTGCCGCTGCATCTTCCAAAAGCGCCGCGGCCCGATCCTCGGCAGCGCTCGCATCATCGGCTGATGTGCTTGCTGGCGGCGCAGTTGACGCCGCCGCATTGGATGCGCCATTTGCCGCTACGGCCGTGCTGGCGCGATCGGCCAGAATAAGAGCCACCATCGCCAGTAACCGCGCTTCGCCAATCTGGCCAACCGAACCGACAAGCGACTGCATGATCGATTCAACTTCAGCGCCTAAATTGGCAACATGATCTTCTTCACCAGCCCCGCAGCCGATCTGATAGGGGTGGCCGTTCAACCGAATGGTGACAACTGACTGGCTCATTCACTGGTTCCCATCACTGTCTCCGTTTCCGATGTCGCCAGCATTGCCCGCGTTTGTTTGCGCCGCATCAATATCGGCAATCACCTGCATGGCTTCGCCAAGCTTGGCCTCAATTCCGCTAACCTCGTCAATCAGCGCGGCAAAATCAGCCGTTGGGGGAGTCGGCGCAATGGCGCTTGATGCAGACGCCTCGATCGATGATTCAACTGCCGATTCCAATGCCGCAAGGGCATCGCTTAGCTGTTTTTCGGCATTTTGCAATCGCGTCATTACCTGCCAAATCTCTCTTACTAACCGTGCCTATTGTTTTCCTATGGCGTGCATTACCGCCAAAACAGACAAAACATTAGGCCGGTTTTTTCTCTAGAACATAATATGTTATGAAACGAAGCTTGCCTGATTCACGAATCGAAATAAAGCGCAAAATATGACTTAACCCAGAAAGGCGCCCTGTTTGACCACAGTAATCTTGGCGTTGACGCATTGACGAACGCGCCCAACAAGGGCAAATTGCGGCTCATCAATTACTTGTCGATTATGCCCAAAAAAAAGGGGCATGATCTTGCCTGACACTCAAACCAGCAATCTTTGGAGGCTATCATGCCGAATTCGTCTCAACGTCAAACAATGGCAAATGCGATTCGGGCTCTTGCAATGGATGCTGTCCAGGCCGCCAATTCGGGCCATCCGGGCATGCCAATGGGCATGGCCGATGCGGCAACCGCGCTATTTTGCGACCATCTGAAATTTGACGCGGCCAGCCCTGATTGGCCTGATCGTGACCGGTTTGTGCTATCTGCCGGACATGGTTCAATGCTGATTTATGCGCTTTTGCATCTGACCGGTTACGAAGATATGACCATCGAGCAGATTCGCAATTTCCGCCAGCTTGGTGCCCGCACCGCCGGACATCCCGAATTTGGTCATGCCAAGGGCATTGAAACCACAACTGGCCCACTTGGTCAGGGCATTGCCAATGCTGTCGGCATGGCGATGGCCGAACGCCATATGGCGGCACGCTATGGTGATGATCTGGTTGATCACCACACTTATGTCATTGCTGGTGATGGCTGTCTTATGGAAGGCGTTAGCCATGAAGCCGCCTCGATGGCAGGTCATATGAAGCTTGGCCGGTTAATCGTGCTGTTTGACGATAATAATATTTCAATTGATGGCAGCACTGACCTGTCAACATCGGATGATACAAGCGGCCGGTTCGAGGCCTATGGCTGGCAGGTGCTAAGCTGTGACGGGCATGATATGGACGCCGTTTCCGCCGCGATCAGCGCCGCCCAAGCCGATGACCGGCCAAGCCTGATCTGCTGCAAAACCATAATCGGCCTTGGCGCGCCAAACAAACAAGGCACATCCGGTGTTCACGGTGCCCCGCTTGGCGATGCCGAAATTGCGCTGGCACGCGAAACACTTGGCTGGCCACATGCGGCGTTTGAAATCCCCGCCGATATTCTGGCCGAATGGCGCGCTGTTGGCGCCCGCGGCGCGGCGGCGCATCAATCATGGCAAGACCGGCATGCGGCAAGCCAAAACAAAACCGCCTTTGACGCCGCCATTGCCAATGATTTTGACAAGGATGTTGCCGCGGCGGTTCTTGCATGGAAAACCCAATTGGCAAGCGCCCCACAAAAACTGGCGACGCGCGTTGCCAGCCAGAAAGCCATCGAAGCCATTTTGCCAGCCTGCCCAACCCTATTTGGTGGATCGGCCGACCTGACCGGATCAAACAATACCCGGGTTGCCGATCACACAATTTTCGATCATGGCAATTATGGCGGCACTTATATTCATTACGGCGTTCGCGAACATGGTATGGCAGCAGCGATGAACGGCATTGCCCTTCATGGCGGTGCCATCCCTTATGGTGGCACCTTTATGGTGTTTACCGATTATTGCCGCCCCTCCATTCGTTTGTCGGCCCTGATGGAACAGCGCGTCATCTATGTCATGACGCATGATTCGATTGGCCTTGGCGAAGATGGCCCAACGCATCAGCCGGTCGAACATCTTGCCGCGCTTCGCGTGATGCCGAATTTATTCGTATTCCGTCCGGGCGATGCTGTGGAAACCGCCGAAACATGGCAAACCGCACTTGAAGCCAAATCCACGCCATCAATTCTGGCATTGAGCCGTCAAGGGCTGGCGCAATTCCGGCATGGTGATATGGCTGAAAACAAAACCGCAAAAGGCGCTTATGTTGCAGTTGATTGTGACGGCACACGCCAGATCACTTTGCTGGCATCAGGATCCGAAGTCGGCATTGCCATTGACGCGCAAAAACAACTTGCCGATAGCGGTATCAACGCTGCTGTTGTTTCGGTGCCTTGTCTTGATCTTTTTGCCATGCAGGATGCGGCCTATCGCGCGCAGGTGCTTGGCAAGACGCCGCGCATTGCAATTGAGGCTGGGCTGCGGCAAAGCTGGGATTGGCTGCTTGACGAGACTGACAGCTTTATCGGCATGACCGGTTTTGGTGCCTCGGCACCGATTGATGATCTGTATCATCATTTTGGCATTACCGCTGACGCTGTTGTTGCGGCGGCAAAACGCCAAATTGGATAAACAGACGATATAAAAACAGCATAATTTCTAGACAATATATGGCCAAACCATGATTGGTCAGCCGAAAAAATCAAGGAGATAGTCGCGTGACATTAAGATTGGCGATCAGCGGATTTGGCCGTATTGGCCGGATGACACTTCGTGCTTTTCAGGAAATGGGGCATCAGGATATGGAGATTGTGCTGATCAACAGCCCCGGGCCAGTTGAAACCTCGGCACATCTTTATGAATTTGACTCGGTTCATGGACGCGCTGTCGGCACGGTGACGCATGGCGACGATTGGATGGATGTTGGCAGTGGCAAAATCCATATGAGCCGCGAACGCGATCCAGCCAATATTCCGCATGCCGCACATGGTGTTGATATTGTTCTGGAATGTTCGGGAAAATTCAACAGCCGCGAAGCATCGGCCGCGCATCTTGCCGCTGGCGCGAAAAAAGTGCTTGTGTCCGCACCATGCAAAAACGCTGACCAGACCATTGTTTTTGGCGTCAATGACAGCCTGTTAACGGCTGATGCCGATGTTGTGTCAAACGCGTCCTGCACGACCAATTGTCTTGCCCCTGTTGCCAAGGTTCTGGCTGATAGCGTTGGCATTGAGGCCGGCTATATGACGACAATCCACGCCTATACTGGCGATCAGCCAACACTCGATTCAAGCCATAAGGATTTGCGCCGCGCCCGCGCCGCTGCCATGTCAATGATTCCGACCTCAACCGGTGCCACAAAAGCTGTTGGCGAGGTTCTGCCCCAATTACAGGGCAAGATGTCGGGATCGGCCATTCGGGTTCCAACGGCCAATGTTTCCGTTGTCGATCTGGTGGTCACGACAAGCCGCGACACATCACTTGAAGAAATTAACCAGCTACTCACCGCGGCTGCAAATGGCCCCATGAAAGGCGTTCTTGGCATCAATGAACGCCCGCTTGTTTCGATTGATTTTAACCATGATCCGCATTCTTCGGTTGCCGACCTGACCCAAACAAGCGTATTGAACAAGCGTTTGGTGCGGGTGCTGGCATGGTATGACAATGAATGGGGCTTTTCCTGCCGAATGTTGGATAATGCCGTCGCCATTGGCAAATTTTTGTAAACACGGATAGACCTTTGCTGCAAACCGCAGCGATGCGAACAAGGATTTAGCGATGAAACTCAACGGAAATGCCGTCAAACCCGGCAATGTGATCGAACATAATGGTCGTCTTTGGACAGCGGTAAAAGTGGCGCATGTCAAACCCGGAAAAGGCGGTGCCTTTGCCCAGATCGAATTGCGCGATATCCGCGATGGCACCAAATTGAATGAACGCTTTCGGTCATCAGAAACGGTTGAACGCGTAATCCTTGATGAAGCGGCCTGCACCTTTCTTTATGATGAAGGCGACCATCTGGTGTTCATGCATTCCGAAACCTTTGAACAAATCAGCATCATCAAAGACATGGTTGGCGAGCGCGCTGCCTATTTGCAAGATGGCATGGTCGTGACCATGTCCAGCCATGAAGGTGATCCAATTTCAGTTGAGCTTCCCGATACGGTTGTGATGGAAGTTGTCGAGGCCGATGCTGTTGTCAAAGGCCAAACCGCATCATCATCATACAAGCCCGCTATTTTGGAAAATGGCGAGCGTGTTATGGTACCACCACATATCGAATCTGGTACACGCATTGTTGTGCGGCCGGAAGATGCAAGCTATGTAGAGCGTGCAAAGAATTAATTTTTAGCGTTACAGGACTTTTTATGGCAACCCGCTCCGCCCTCATCAATGTCATGCACAAGGCGGCCACCGCCGCTAGCCGCAATATGCTTCGCGATTTTGGCGAAGTCGAAAATTTGCAGGTTAGCCGCAAAGGGCCAGCCGATTTTGTTTCGCGCGTTGACACCAATGCCGAACGCATCATCAAGGCTGAATTATCAAAGGCACGCCCCGATTGGGGATTTGAGATGGAAGAAAGCGGCATCACCGCGGGTGCTGATCCTGATGCGCCTTGCTGGATTGTTGATCCGCTTGACGGCACCACAAACTATCTTCATGGCATTCCGCATTTTGCCATTTCGATTGCCGTTCGTGACAAGGGCAAAATCACCGCAGCCTTAGTCTTTGACCCGCTTCGCCATGAATATTTCTTTGCCGAGGCCGGATCAGGTGCCTATGTCAATGACCGCAGATTGCGCGTTTCCGGACGCCGCCAGATGGGCGAATCTATTTTTGCCACCGGCATTCCATTTATCGGGCGCGGCAGTGATGAAGACCATGCGCTTTTTTCCCGCGAATTATTCAACATCATGGGGGTCAGCGCTGGCGTGCGCCGGTTTGGTTCGGCCGCGCTTGACCTTGCTTATGTCGCCGCAGGGCGGTTTGACGGCTATTGGGAACATGGGTTGAAAAGCTGGGATATCGCCGCAGGTATCCTGTTGGTTCGTGAGGCTGGTGGCTTTGTGTCTGACTTTGCGTCGCGTGACCGTGTTTTGCAAAGCGGCGATGTTGTTGCTGGCAATCCGGCCATCCATGCCGAATTGCTAAAGCATCTTGCCAAGGCGCGGGCATAGGCCCTTTTCTTTTCCTGCCATATTTTGGAACGCGGCCAAAAGCTGCTTGGTTGTTGCTGTCCAGACTCAGCGTGATTTTCGCGCCGTGATTGCAATTTCATCCGGCAAGACTTGCGAATATTCACAATCCTGCCATTGTTTGATGGCAAGAATTTATACTATGTGGATGTTCGTGCCTGTCTGACAATTGCGATCATCCGCAAAAAACTGCCGTGACCGACCATGCCTAGGAGATAAGATCATGGAAACCAACCCAAGACGTTATCTTGTCAGAATGTTCATCTTTTTGCTTGGGGTTGGCATTATTGCTTCGCTTTTAGCTGCGCCGTTACAAGCCGCCTTTATGGGAAATCCAGCATTAAATGGCGTTATTCTTGG
>JAFMNI010000196.1 GCA_017859295.1 Candidatus Puniceispirillum sp.
CGCTTGCCAATTCGCGAATTGATTTCACCTTTCATGGCAAGGCGGCGCATGCGGCGGCAGCCCCGCATCTTGGCCGAAGCGCGCTTGATGCCTGCGAGCTGATGAATATCGGGGTGAATTATCTTCGTGAGCATATGCCCGACTCAGCGCGGGTGCATTATGCCTATCTTGATGCTGGCGGGGTTGCGCCAAATGTTGTTCAGGCAAAGGCAACGGTTCGCCAGCTTGTGCGGGCAGCTGATCTGCCAACCTTGCGCGACCTTGTGGCACGCGTTCGCAGCATTGCCGATGGCGCGGCCTTGATGACTGGAACTGAGGTTGAGGTGAAAGTCTATTCAGGGGTTTCTAATCTGGTTGGCAACCGCCCGCTTGAAGAAATGATGCAGCGTGAATTTGACAAGCTTGGGCCGGTACCGTTTGACGCTGATGATTTGGGTTTTGCGAATGAAATTCGCCAGACTTTGACCAAGGATGATATCGCGGCCAGCTTTCAACGTGTCGGTCGGGAAACGCCGGCCGACCTGCCGCTTTGCGATTTTGTTGCGCCACTTGACCGGACAAGCAATGGCGGGGAGGGGTCAACCGATGTTGGCGATGTGAGCTGGGTTGTGCCAACGGTTCAGGCGCGTGTTGCCACCTGCGCGGTTGGCACGCCATTTCATACATGGCAAACCGTCGCCCAAGGAAAGGCACCGGCGGCGCATAAGGGCATGATCCATGCAGCAAAAGTGATGGCGGCAACGGCCAGCGCCTTGATTCAATCGCCAGATACGCTTGAGGCGGCGCGCGCTGTTCATAATGACCGGCAGGCGAAAACGCCGTATCAATGCCCCATTCCAAAAGAGGTTAGCCCGCCAATCATTGCCAAGCCCGAATAGGCGGCAAGGGCAATTGGCCAGTAAATAAAAGACCGCGCCAGCCCCAAAAGGGCTGGCGTCTTCGCCTTTGCGCCGAAACGCCAGTTCTATTCGTAAATTTGGCCAGCCGACTGGTTGATTAGGATTATGTTGACTGAGCCAATTTTGATTGGGCAAGCTGAACCCAGAAACTGGCGCCGATTGGCAATAGATCATCGTTGAAATCAAAATGCGGGCTATGCAGATTCTCGGATTGTAATCCCGCCCCAAGCCAGATGTAAGCGCCCGGTTTTTTCTCCAGCATAAAGGAAAAATCCTCGGCACCCATGACCGGTGTCATGCTGGTTTCTAGCCCATCCGCGCCAAGCATCTCAGTGATGATATCACGCGCAAATAACGCATCGCTTTCATGGTTTAAGGTTGGTGGATAGCCCGGACGCAATTCCATTGAAACATTGCACCCCAAGGTGGCCGCGGCATTTTTTGCGGTTGTTTCAATTTCGGCAATCATCCGTAAGCGTGTTTCAGCATTCATCGTTCGCAAAGTGCCGCCAATGCTTGCCGTTGCTGGAATCACATTAAACGCACTTCCGGCTTCAAGCTTGGTAAGCGAAATCACCGCCTGATCAAACGGGTCAAGCTGGCGCGAGATTAAGGTTTGTAATGCCAGAATACACATGCCAGCCGCCGCCACTGGATCTTTTGTCAAATGCGGCATGGCGGCATGACCGCCTTTGCCGTCAATCGTCAGAACAAAAATATCAGCACCAGCCATCGCCGCGCCGCAATGGGCAACCGCACGGCCAACCTCTAATCCGGGCCAGTTATGCATGCCCCAAACCGAGTCCATATGGAATTTTTCAAACAGACCATCTTTGATCATTGATCGGGCGCCAGCATTTCCGCCTTCTTCGGCGGGTTGGAAAATACAATAGATGGTGCCATGAAAATCCCGCGTTTCGGCGAGATGCCGCGCGGCTGCAAGAAGTATGGTCGTATGGCCATCATGACCGCAAGCATGCATGCGGCCGGGGCGTTGTGAGGCATAGGCAAGGTTGGTTTCTTCAGACATTGGCAAGGCATCCATATCGGCGCGAAGGCCAATCGCTTTGCCGCTCTCAGGCTCGCCCAAATTGCCTTTGATTACCCCAACCAGACCGGTACCGCCAAACCCGCGATGAACCTCAACACCAAAGCTTTCAAGCTTGGCTGCAACAAAGTCTGATGTGTCTTTTTCTTCATAAGCAATTTCCGGATTTTGATGAAGATGTCTTCGCCAAGAGGCTAACTCGTCATGCGCCGATACCAATGCTTTCACCAGTTGCATTTTAAGCTCCTAAATACGCTGTCCGTGGTCAGAAAATTATGTCATCCTTGCCGAAAGCGGATGCTAAAGACCAAACATGGCTCCCAATAATCATGGGCCGGTTGAAAATCCTAAATTAAACTCTACGCTGATTTTGATCGCAGTCAAACAGCAGATGGTGGTTTCAATGAAAGTCAGTCCAACCACAGCGCAAACAGCGCGAATTGCCGCCGCCATTGACGAGCTTGCAAGCTTTACCGAGGTGGATCGCCCTTATACGCGGCTGGTTTTTAGCCCCGAATTTGACGCCGCCCGAAACTGGCTTGCCGATGCTTTTGCGGTGGCTGGACTTGTTTGTCATATCGATTCAGGTGGCAATTTGATTGGTACCCGTCCGGCCAAACTGGAACAGGCGACTGAGGGCGAGGCAGGTCGGGCAAAAGTTTTGATCGGATCACATATTGATACAGTGCCTGCCGGTGGCCGGT
>JAFMNI010000197.1 GCA_017859295.1 Candidatus Puniceispirillum sp.
GACGGCACAATGACGCTCGACGGCACCAAACTGGCAAAAGCCTGCGGTGCCGAGGTTGGCTGCAAGATCGCAACCTCGCTTTGCCGGACAGAAACGGGCGATCTGGCCGCTGCCATGCGCGACGCCCGTGACGCGAATCAATCTTTGTTGATTGCCTGCACACAAGAAACATCAGTTTTTAACGCCATTGCCGAAGAAATTGAGTGCCCCTTGCCTGCAACCGTCAATATCCGTGAGCGCGCTGGCTGGTCAGATGAGTCAGCAAGCAGCACGGCCAAAATTGCCGCTTTGATCAAACAGTCAGGTGATCGCCAAACACCATCACGAAGCCTTGCGCTAAATTCTGACGGCCGCTGTTTAATTTATGCCGATATGGGTCGTCCGAACGGCGGTGCCGATGCTGCCATTGCGCTTGGCCAGAAATTAAATGGTCAATTAGGCGTTACCGTTATGATTGCCAATCCAAACGATGATCTATTTCCAACAAAGGACTGCGGCATCCTTGCAACCGGTAAAATCAAAAGCGCCAAAGGCCATTTCACGCATTTCGATATAGTGGTTGACCAATTTGGCGCGGCCTTGCCATCAAGCCGTGACTCGCTTCAATTTGAAAATCGAGCAAATGATGTTGAAACAAGCTGCGATATTCTGATTGACCTGACTGGCGATACGCCCCTTTTCACCGGTTGGGAAAAACGCGATGGATATTTCCGCGCCGCTGGTGATGACATCAACGCGCTTGCCGCCATCGAGAGCGAAGCCGCGCAAATGATTGGCGGCTTTGAAAAGCCAATCTATGTGAATTTTGACGAAAATCTATGCGCCCATTCGCGCAATAAAATTGGCGGCTGTTCACGCTGTCTTGATGTCTGCCCAGCCGGCGCCATTCAAAGCCTTGGCGATCATGTTGCGATTGATCCGGCCATTTGCGGTGGCTGTGGGCTTTGTGGCGCAGTCTGTCCATCGGGTGCGGCACAAACCGCCTACCCGCCTGCAGACGGGCTGTTAACCAGCATCGCTAACCTTCATGATTATTATCAGACAGCTGGCGGCAAAACCCCAAGCCTGTTGCTTCATGATGACTCCTATGGCGCTGAAATGATTGAAACCATCGCCCGTTTTGGCCGTGGTTTACCAGCCAGCCTGCTGCCTGTTTCGATGCATGCAATGGGTCGTGCTGGACATGATATTATGGTGGCGGCAATTGCGCTTGGTTATCAGCAGGTCTTTGTGCTGCTGAATCCGGCCAAAGATGTTGAAAATGCCCCGCTTGTCGATCAGGTGACATTGGCACGATCAATGCTTGCCGGTGTTAAGGCTGATGCTGATAACCGCATTATTCTTGTTGATGCTGTCGACCCTGACGCGGTTGCTGAAATCTTTTACAACAGCCCTTGTAAAAACAATGCCAAATCAGCGCCATTCAGCCCGATTGGTGCGCCGCGTTCAATGACACGGCTTGCCATGCGCGGCCTTGCCAATGCAAATGGCACGGCGGGAACCGTGATTGATTTGCCTGCTGGTGCGCCTTATGGCCGTGTTGAGATCGATACAGACAATTGTACGATATGCCTGTCTTGTGTCAGCGCTTGCCCCGCTGGCGCGTTGCAGGATAATCCTGATGCACCGCAATTGCTGTTCCGTGAAGATGCCTGTCTGCAATGCGGTATTTGCGTTGCAACCTGCCCTGAAAAAGTGATCGCGCTTGTGCCGCAATTCAATCTTGCCGACAGCGCGATGGCAACCGAGCTGATTATCGAAGATACACCATTTGAATGCACATCATGCGGCAAACCATTTGGCAGTTCGAAATCAATCGAGCGGGTGATCAGCAAGCTTGCCGATCACAGCATGTTTCAAGACAGCGCAAAGACCGATATCTTGAAAATGTGTGAGGATTGCCGTGTTGAGGCCATGTTCGAGCAAAAAGATAAAATGATGGAAATGCGCGATCGGCCAAAACCCCGCACGACTGACGATTACCTGAATTAATCAAGCTGCTAAATCTGCGGCAGGTTGGATTCGAAACCTGCTGCAGATCAGCCTTAAATATATTTACGCATTAAATTAAGATGGATCGCTAACCGGCAGATTTACAAGCAAGTTTTGCGGTTTCATTCTTACGACTCCTGCCTCATCCATTGCCAGCCCAAGATACACCGGTTTACCCGCCATTTCAGCGACAAACCCGTTATCGGTTTCCAATTTGAAAAGACATAAAATGCGCCGCAATCGAGGCTCGTCAACCTCGTCACCACGATACAGATCATTCAGAATTTTGGTGGCTTCGGCATCAAGACCAATATGCCACGACCAGGCTTCATCTTCGATTTTGACCATTGGCGAAACGCGAACCGCAAGCGGCAGAAAATGCGCAATCCATTTTTCTAAAACCCGCGCCAAACCATCAAGTGCTGGCTGGGTATAGGCGATGTCAATTGAGGTGTTAAACAGGTCGGATCGTTCCCAATATTCATCGGCCGTTTCCGTGGCGAGAATATCAATTTGCACCTCATCGTTTGCGCTTGTTGGCTCAAGTGCCTTTTGCATGCCTGATTGCAGTTGCACTGTTGCATGATCAGCAACCATGATTCGCCCATCATCAAGCGTTACCACCTGATTGCGGAATAGAATCTCGGCTGCCCGCA
>JAFMNI010000039.1 GCA_017859295.1 Candidatus Puniceispirillum sp.
GGCAAAACCCCTTCATCAATTCGCCAACGATATGTTCGCAATCGGCCGCGCTGCCACCATTGCCACAAATCAGCAAACTGCCACTAGCATCATAGCTAGCAATCAGCAGTTTTATGGCCGCGGCGATTTTGGCTATCTGGTTCTGATCGCTATTTTGGTCTTGCGGCTGCATGCAGCGCTCCTTCACTTAAAGGCATCATCATCATGCCTGATCTTGCCATTATTGAGGGGCTGAACAAAAAGCACAAATGATAAAATCACCCTCACAGGGCGTAATTATCGATCAAGCGCGTTGTGCCAAGCCAGATGGCGGCAAAAATCCGGCAATTTGGCACTAATGTTTTGGCTGGCTGCAGATTGTCTGAATGGCGTAGGTCAAAATAGTCAATCTTGCTAAAGCCAGCTTTGGTGAGCTGTGTTTTGGCACTGGTCAAGGCCGCATCAACTGGCGTGCCTCTGGCAATCTGTTTGGCGGCTTCCTGCATTCGGCATAAAGCAATGGCGCCAATTTACGTTCGGCGGCGCTTAGATACAGATTGCGCGACGATAATGCCAAACCATCGGTTTCGCGAATTGTTGGCTGTGCCAGAATTGTGATGTTCAGATCGAGATCACGAACCATTTGCCGGATGACTGCTAATTGTTGGTAATCTTTTTCGCCAAAAATCGCGAAATTGGCAGGGATGTGGGTGAATAGTTTCAAAACAATTGTGGCAACGCCGGTAAAAAAATGCGGCCTTGTCTGGCCTTCCATGGCCAGCGCAACACCAGCTGGAACAATGCTGGTGGCATGACCATCATCATACATATTGGCAGGCGCATAAATGGCATCACAGCCACCCGCTGCAGTGATCGCCGCGCAATCAGCCTCAAGCGTGCGGGGATAGTGATCAAAATCCTCGCCAACACCAAATTGTGTGGGGTTCACATAGATGCTGACAATCACGCGATTGGCGGTTTTGCGCGCTGCGGCAATCAGCGCAAGATGGCCTTGGTGAATGCTTCCCATTGTTGGCACAAGGCAAACTGTTTCCCCCGCCGCTTGCCAGGCAATTGTGGTGGCGGTCATTTCGGCTTTGTTGTGTAGAATCTTCATCACTTTGCTCTACCTGAGATCAGGTCTTTTTCGGCCAGAAAAGGTGATCCTTGGTTGGAAAGCTGCCATCAATGACTGCGGCGCGATAGCCAGCCGCAGCGGCGCCAATATCATCTTGAAGATTGGCAAATTTCCGAACAAATTTTGGGGTAAAGGCGTCATATAGCCCAAGCACATCTTCGGTCACAAGAATTTGCCCATCACAAACCGCCGAGGCACCAATACCGATTGTTGGCACGGCGCAAGATTGGGCAATTGATGCGGCAACCGGTTCGATAACCCCTTCCATGACAATGCCAAAAACGCCTGCCGCAACCAAGGCATTAGCATCGGCATGAAGCTGGGCTGATTCTTCATCGCTTCGTCCGGTGATGCGAAAAGCGGCTCCTGCAACCGCATGTTGCGGCAAAAGCCCGATATGGCCAAGCACCGGAATGCCTGAATCAACAAGGCATTTCACATGCGGGGCAAGATCAGTGCCGCCCTCAAGCTTGACCGCATCAGCGCCGGTTTTGGCCATAATCTCGGCAGCGCTGGCCAAGGCCTGCGCCGGACTATTTTCATAGCTGCCAGCAGGAAGATCAATCACCACAAGCGCTGATTGCCGCCGCCGCATAACGGCCTGACCATGCCTGATCATCATATCAAGATCGGCATTTTGCGTTGTATCCATGCCATAGATGACCATCGCCACGGAATCGCCAACAAGCAGAAGGTCACAATGCGGGTCAAGCGCATGTGCCATTGGCGCGCTATAAGCGGTTAGGCAAACAATTTTGCGCTGGCCCTTAAGGGCAATAAAATCACTGATTTCAGGTTTCACAGACATGTCGGTCAGTCTCGTTGCAGGCGGGTTGGATAGTATTGTCACTAAAGCGCCCAAGGGGGATAGATTATCAGGGCAAGCCCCCAGCCAAATAACGTCAATTAATTAGCATATATTCCGATAGTGGGCGATAGGTTTTTCAGTGATGTTGTGATGGCTCTCGCCTTGACCTGTGATTTGCCGGTGCTAGCATAAGCTTTCGCACTCCAGTCGGTGATGCGATCAGTTCTGCGCTTTTTCTGGCGCGGTTTATATTGCTTTTTGAGGATGACGATGACCCGACCAACAATCATCATGGCGGCACCAAATGGCGCACGCAAAGTAAAAACTGACCATCCGGCCGTTCCGGTTACGATTGCGGAAACGATTGCAACCGCCAAGGAATGCCATGCGGCTGGTGCAAGTATTCTTCACGCGCATGTTCGCGATGATGATGGCAAACATCTTCTTGATGCGGGGCGCTACGGGCAATTGCTTGACGGCTTGCGGCAGGAAGTGCCGGAAATGCTGGTGCAGATTACCACCGAAGCTGTTGGCATTTACACGCCTGAACAGCAGGCTGATTTGGTATTTGCTTTAAAGCCTGATTTTGTGTCAGTTGGATTTCGTGAAATGATTGGTGATAATGGCGAGGCCGCGCGCGCGCTTGCCAAGCAGTTCTATCATCAAAGCCTTACCGAGCAGATAAATGTTCAACATATCCTGTATGATCTTGATGACCTGCAGCGGTTCCGCGTGGCGATGGCTGATGGCATTTTACCCGCTGCGCGGCCGCATCTTTTGTTGGTGCTTGGCCGCTATAGCGGTAATTTCCAGTCTGACCCTGCCGAAATGAAGCCATTTATCGCTGATGGGCTGACCGATATGGCAAGCTGGTCGATCTGCGCATTTGGGCATCGTGAATTTGACGTTATGACCGATGCAATTGCCAGTGGCGGCCATTGCCGGGTTGGGTTTGAAAATAACCTCTATTTAAAAGATGGCAGTTTGGCGCCAAATAATGCCGCGTTGATCCGCCAGCTGGCTGAGACTTGTCAGCCAGCCACGCGCGAGGAAACATTGGCACTTTTCGCGCTATAGCCGTTATTCGGCGGCCTGTTGTTCCCAAAATTCCATTGGCGGGCAGGCGCAAATTAGCGCGCGATCACCAAGCGCGTTATTGACCCGGTTTACCGGTGGCCAATATTTGTTTTCTTGGTGATTGCCATCAGGGTTGCCTGCTTGTTTGCGGCTATAGGGGCGCGTCCAGTCATCTTCCATAATGTCATCGGCGGTATGGGGTGCATTGACCAAGGGGTTATTGTCTTTTGGCCATATGCCATCAGCGATGGATTGGATTTCGGCGGCAATCGCAATCATGGCGTCACAAAACCGGTCAATTTCAGCAAGTGATTCAGACTCGGTTGGCTCGATCATCAAGGTGCCAGCAACCGGAAATGACATGGTTGGCGCGTGAAAGCCATAATCAATCAGCCGCTTGGCAATATCTTCATTGCTGATGCCATGCGCCTCCTGAATATGCCGGATATCAATGATACATTCATGCGCCACACGCCCATTGCGGCCGGTGTAAAGCAGCGGATAGGAACCGGCAAGCCGCTTGGCAATATAATTGGCCGACAAGATTGCCGCGGCAGTGGCAGCGCCAAGCCCGTCTGGCCCCATCATGCGAATATAGCCATAGGTGATGGGCAGAATGCCTGCCGAGCCAAAGGGTGCCGCACTAACAGCGCCAATGCCATCAAGCGGTGATCCGGGCAGAAATGGTGCCAGATGCGCCGCAACACCAATCGGGCCAACGCCTGGGCCGCCACCACCATGCGGGATACAAAAGGTTTTATGCAGATTGAGATGGCTGACATCGGCACCAAATTCGGGCGGGGCGCAATGACCAACAAGTGCATTTAAATTGGCACCATCGACATAGACCTGCCCGCCTGCCTGATGAATGATATCGCAAATTTCCGCAATGGCTTCTTCAAACACACCATGCGTTGACGGATAGGTGACCATCAAGGCGGCAAGATTGGTTTCATATTGGGCGGTCTTGGCGCGTAAATCATCAAGATTGACATCACCATTTGCATCGCATTTGACCACAACGACTTTCATGCCGGCCATTGCTGCCGATGCCGGATTGGTGCCATGCGCCGATGATGGAATGAGACAAATATTGCGGTCATGATCGCCGCGTGATTGGTGATAGCGTGAAATCGCCAGCAATCCGGCAAATTCGCCTTGCGCGCCGGCATTTGGCTGCAAGGACATTGCGGCATAGCCAGTGCATTGGCACAGCATCTCCTCAAGCCGTGAAATCATCTCACGATAGCCACTGGTTTGATCATCAGGCGCATAGGGATGAATATTGGCAAATTCGGGCCATGTGATGGGCATCATTTCGGCAGTGGCGTTTAGTTTCATGGTACATGATCCAAGCGGAATCATGCAGCGGTCAAGCGCAAGATCACGATCAGCAAGCCGCCGCATATAGCGCAGCATTTCAGTTTCCGAACGGTATTGATGAAACACATGATGCGTTAAAAACGGACTGCTTCGGCCGAGTTGTGACGGAATGCTGTCAAGGTGATCATCGCCTAAACGCCCACCAAGCGCCCTGATGATGGTGGTAAGAGCATCATCATCAATCGTTTCATCAAAGCTTGCGGCAACCGCATGATCTAATTGCCGAAGGTTAAAGCCAGCCGCCACTGCCGCCGCCATGAGCGCATCACGATCATCCGCCGCTTCGATCACGACCGTGTCAAAAAATGCCTGATGCCGAATGGTACGGCCAGCCGCCATCATTGCGGCGGCGAAACGCCGTGCTTGCCGGTTGCTATGTGACGCGATGTTTTGCAGCCCTTCTGGGCCATGCCAAACCGCATAGAAACTTGCCATAATCGCCAAAAGCGCCTGTGCGGTGCAGATGTTGGAGGTGGCTTTTTCGCGGCGGATATGCTGTTCACGGGTTTGCAGTGCCAGCCGGTAAGCAGGGCGGCCACTGGAATCGCGCGACACCCCGACCAACCGTCCGGGGATTGACCTTTGCAAGGCTTGGCTGCACGCAAAATAGGCGGCATGCGGCCCGCCAAAGCCGAATGGCACGCCAAATCTTTGTGCACTGCCAACGACAATATCGGCACCCATTTCGCCCGGTGGTGTCAGCAGGGTCAGCGCCAAAAGATCGGCGCAAACAACGGCCAAGCCGCCGCCATCATGGATGGTGGCAATCGCGCCCGATAGGTCATGAATGGCACCGCAACTGCCCGGATAGCTCAGCAAGCCACCAAAGCAATCATCGGGTATTGAGTCGCCAATGGGCTGAACATCAATGATGATGCCAAGCGGTTCGGCGCGGGTTTTTAAAATGGCAATGGTTTGCGGATGCGTATCGGGATCAACGATAAAACGGTTGCCCTTGGGTCTATGCATACGGCTTGCCAATGCCATGCCCTCAGCAGCGGCGGTGGCTTCATCAAGAAGCGATCCATTGGCGATATCCATGCCGGTTAGATCGATGATCATTGTTTGGAAATTTAAAATCGCCTCAAGACGCCCTTGGGAAATTTCCGGCTGATAGGGAGTGTAGGCAGTGTACCATGCCGGATTTTCCAGAATATTGCGCTGGATCACTGGCGGGGTGTGGCAATTATAATAGCCCATGCCGATAAGTGATGTTTTGACCTGATTTTTGGCAGCAAAGCTCTTTAATTCAGCCAATGCTTCATGTTCCAAAAGGGCTGGTGCCAAGGTCATTTTGCTTTGGCGGCGAATATTTTCGGGAATTACCGAATCGAGTAATGCCGCCATCGAGGGTGCGCCAACCGCATCAAGCATTTTGTCGATATCGGTTTCGTTAATGCCAATATGGCGGCTGGCAAAGGCGGCTTGTGGCGAAGGAAGTGATGACATGATGCGTCCTTTCGAAAATAACGGCCCATTTGGGCAAGAACGGCAATGGTCGGCCAAGCCGGATTGCCGTAAAGTGACTAGGCGATGCCGGTTAGCCAATCATGGCATTATAGGCGGCCTCATCCATAAGTGACTCAAGGTCGCCAGCATCATTGATTTTGATTTTAAAAAGCCAGTTGGCCATTGCGCTTTCGGGCGTGATTGCGGTCAGATCGTCAAGAAGCGCATTATTGACCTCGACGATTTCCCCACCGGCAGGGCTGTAGATATCCGATGCGGCCTTGACCGACTCAAAGACGGCAACGGCATCACCTTTATTCACTGCCAGACCAATATCGGGCAATTCAACAAAAACAATATCGCCAAGCTGTTCAACCGCATGCGGTGAAATACCAACCGCGCAAATATCGGCATCTAGATTGGCCCATTCGTGATCTTCAGAAAATTTAAGCATGATTATCTCCTTATGGCTTTGATATGTTTAACCGCGAAAATAGCGATGTGGGACGAGTGGCAAATTCACCACGGTAATGGGGGTGTTACCGCCTCTTGTGGCGGCGGCAATGATGGTGCCGTCAGTGGCAAGATGGGTCTCAACAAACCCAAGTGCGGCCGGGCGATCGAGGCTTGGCGAAAAACCACCCGATGTGATGATGCCAATGTCAACACCGTCATGAAGCAGGATAGTGCCATCGCGAACCGGCCGTGCGCCGCTTGCCAATAAACCGACAAGCTGTCGTTTCGGACCATTTGCAAATTCATCAAGAATGACATCGGCACCGGGGAAATCAGCCGCTTTACGCCGCTTTTTTGACAGGGCAAATCGTATCCCGGCCATGGTTGGGGTAATGGTTTCGTCAAGTTCATGCCCCCATAGCGGCAGGCCTGCCTCAAGACGTAATGTATCGCGGGCACCAAGACCGGCAAGCGTGACATCACCTGTCGCCATTAGGGTTTCGGCAATATCAACAGCGACATTGGCGGGCATGGAAATTTCAAATCCGTCTTCGCCAGTATAGCCAGACCGCGCGATCACAAGCGGAACCGCGCCAAGGGTGAAATGGCGGATATCCATAAAGCGGAACCCGTCAAGATCAAGGCCAAGACTGTTTAGAACTTGCGCCGCTTTTGGGCCTTGAAGCGCCAAAAGCGCCCAATCATGATGAACATCCATCTTGGTGCTATCGTCAAGATTTTGGCGAAGATGATCAATGTCATGCGTGGCTCGACCAGCATTGACAACAAGGTGCAGCCTGCCATCAAGCCGCGCCACCATCAAATCATCAAGAACACCGCCAGCGTCATTCAGCAGCATTGAATAGCGAACGCGCCCTTCGGCAACTGCGCCAATATCGGTTGGGGTCAGACGTTCAAAAAAGGCATCAGCCCCATTGCCGGATAATTCGACCTGCACCATATGCGAAACATCAAATAATCCTGCGCCATTGCGGGTTGCCAGATGTTCGGCCTTGATGCCGGCCGCATATTGAACAGGCATATCCCATCCGGCAAAAGGCACCATGCGGGCGCCATTGGCAATATGAAAATCATAGAGTGGGGTCCGTTGTTTTTCCACTGGTTTAATCTCCTGGTCACGCGTCAAAGGTGAATACCATTTGATGGTATTCGCCCCGTCTGTCGCGGAACCTGAGAGATTAGCTGTTTCCAATCACGTCCTTTAGTGACCTGATTGGATGATCGTTTGAACCTTATGCCAATTCTGGCTGATTCATAAGATCACCAGTTTTCCCCTTCGGTGGACACTGCCGTGTCACTTTCCAGAGCGCTCACATGAAAGAGTACATTTACCTGAGAGTTTCTGGGGGTTTGCTCCTTCGGTGTTGCTGCTATCGCTCGTTCGGCGGCCAGCAATCTCTCCCCTCTCATGTATCGAGCAAAAAAACGCTAACGCAATTTAGATTTTGGGGCAAGCTTGCAGCGAATATCGAAGGGATAAATCTAAAAGGTTTGAAAAACAGCCTTGAGAAAGCTCTTACCTATGCTCATATAAAGCCAAGGTAGGGTTTCCCTTGCCGTGGCTGTGGTTGGTTCTGTTAGAAAAGTGAAGCTTTGATATGCCTGATTCCTGTCCAATTTGGAGCTTGGTTGACCTTTATGACGGGGTTGATTCCCCAGCTGTGCAAACCGATATTGCCGCCTGCCGCAAGGCCGCATTAGCGCTTGCGGCTGATTGGCAGGGGAAGATTGCCACGATTTCAGGAGCCGAACTTGCTGCTGTAATCACCGCCTATGAGACGGTTCTCGAACAGCTGGGCAAGGTACAAAGCCACGCTCAATTGCTATTTGCAGCCAATACAAATGATCCGGCAATCGCCAAACATCACCAATCGGTGCGCGAAGCTGGATCTGAAATTGGCGCGGCGCTCTTATTTGTCGAGCTTGAGCTTGCGCGCCTTGATCAAGATCATGTTGACGGCTTGCTTGACGATGCTGGTTTGGCGCGGTTTTCACCCTGGTTACGGCGGGTGCGGGCAATGGCGCCATACCAATTATCTGATGAAATTGAAAAAATGATTGCCGAACGCGCGCCAACCGGTGCCGGAGCTTGGGTGCGATTATTTGATGAAACCACAACGGCAATGCGGTTTGCGTTTCAAGGCACCGATGTAACCGAAGCGGAAATTCTTGATGCGCTATCCAGCACCGATGCAGCCAAGCGCAAAGAGGCAGGCCAGTCTTTATCAACAACTTTGAAAGATCATCAAAGATTGCTGTCGCTGGTGATGAATACCATCGCCAAGGACAAGCAGATCGAAGATGGCTGGCGCGGTTTTGCGCGGCCAGTATCATCGCGCAATCTGGCAAACGATGTTGATGATCATGTTGTTGATGCGCTGGTGCAGGCAGTGAATGACCGCAATGCTGATCTGTCGCATCGCTATTACAGCCTCAAAGCTGGCTGGATGGGTAAAAAGCAAATTGACTGGTGGGATCGTAATGCGCCATTGCCCGGTGATGATGACCGGCATTATGAATGGGGTGAAGCAAAGCAGATTGTGCTTGATGCATTTCACGGCTTTGATCCCGAAATGGCCAAGATTGCCTTGCCGTTTTTCGAGCAGAACTGGATTGATGCGGCACCGCGGGCGGGCAAAAGCTCGGGCGCATTCTCGCATCCGGTTGTGCCATCAGCGCATCCCTATATTTTGATGAATTTTGCTGGAAAATCGCGCGATGTGATGACTTTGGCACATGAAATGGGGCATGGAATCCATCAGGTGCTGGCGGCCGATCAGGGCTATTTAATGTCTGATACGCCGCTTACCCTTGCCGAAACAGCGTCGGTTTTTGCCGAAATGCTGGCCTTTCGCCAGCTTGTTGATAGCCAAACCAATGCCGAATCGCGGCGGCTATTGCTGGCGGGCAAGGTCGAAGACATGCTGAATACGGTTGTACGCCAGATTGCGTTTCATAATTTTGAAACCGAATTGCATCAGGCGCGTGCCAAAGCCGAACTGACGGCCGAAGAAATTTCGGATATCTGGATGGAAACCCAGCGGGCTGCGCTAGGGCCAGCGATTAAAACCGGCGATGATTATCGGCCGATCTGGGGCTATGTACCGCATTTCATCCATACGCCATTTTATGTTTACGCCTATGCATTTGGTGATTGTTTGGTGAATGCGCTTTGGCAGAAATATCAATTGGCGCAGGCCAGCAAGACCGACCATCTGTTTATCCAGAATTATAAAAATCTGTTAAAGGCTGGCGGCACCGAACGTTATGATGTGGCCTTGCAACATTTTGACCTTGATGCCAGCAAGCCAGCTTTCTGGTCGCTTGGGCTGGATATGATTAGTGGCATGATTGACGAGTTGGAAGGACTGAAATAATGGCAATGAGCGGTGATCATGATGCAGCCAGCAACCGGCAGTTTGGCGGCCGTATCCGCCGTTATGCAAAAGTAACCTCAACAATGGGCGGCCTTGCGGCGCGGGTTGCCGGTGAACGCTATCTTGGTTGGGAAATTGATCGCGGTAAACATGCCGCTGACTTGCGGCAAGCACTTGGTGGGCTGAAAGGCCCTATTATGAAAGTGGCGCAGATTCTATCAACCATTCCCGATGCGTTGCCACCAGAATATGCCGAAGAGCTGGCAGGGTTGCAGGCCGATGCGCCATCAATGGGCTGGCTGTTTACCAAACGCCGCATGGCGGCCGAGCTTGGTGCTGATTGGCAGCAAAAATTCAGCAGCTTTGGCCGTGATGCGGTATCGGCGGCATCGCTTGGACAGGTTCATCAGGCGATGGGGCTGGATAACGCGCCTTTGGCGGTGAAACTACAATATCCCGATATGAATTCGGCGATCGAGGCCGATCTGAAACAGCTGAAATTGCTATTCCAGCTGTATGAGCGTTATGATTCGGCGATTTCGACATCCGATATTTATGACGAGTTATCCGAGCGACTTTTAGAAGAGCTTGATTACCGTCGCGAAGCGATGAATATGCAGCTTTATCAGCATATGCTTGCTGATGAGACAAAGGTGCAGGTGCCAAGCCATATTCCGGAATTATCGACAAACCGGCTTTTGACCATGAACTGGCTTGAAGGCCAGCGGCTAATGGCCTTTCTTGAAACCAACCCCGATCAGGCAACGCGCAATGAAATTGCGAAAACCATGTTTCGGGTCTGGTATGTGCCGTTTTATTATTATGGCGTCATTCATGGTGATCCGCATCTTGGCAATTATTCGATTGCCAAGGATCACAGCATCAATCTTATGGATTTCGGGTCAATCCGCCTGTTCCGGCCGCAATTTGTCGCTGGTGTGATCGAACTTTATAAGGCGCTTCGCGATAATAACCGTGATCAGGCCGTCGATGCCTATGAACGCTGGGGCTTTGTCGGGCTTGATAATGACGCCATTGATGTTTTGAATATGTGGGCCGAATTTATCTATGCCCCGCTTCTTGAAAATCGGGTTCGTCCCATCCAGCAAATGCGGGGTGGTAAGGCGGGACGTGATCTGGCTGGCAAGGTTCATACCGAGTTGAAACGCATTGGCGGGATCAAACCGCCGCGCGAATTTGTGTTGACCGATCGGGCGGCTGTTGGGCTTGGGTCAGTCTTCATGCATCTTGGTGCCGAAGTGAATTGGCATGAATTATTCCATGAGCTGATTGATGATTTCTCGGTTGATGCGCTTGCCGAACGGCAACGCGCGGCTGCAACCAAAGTCGGGCTTCCTGATAATCTGATTGTACCCTATACCGGTTAGATCGGGCGCTAGATAAATCCGACCCGCCAAAAATAGATCAAGAAAAAGGCAGCCCGTTCAATCAGGGCTGCCTTTTTGTTAGGCGGTTTATGGTATCGGATCAATGCCCCGAAATAACCATCAATAGCTGGTCGAGTGACGCTTTGGCATCACCATAGAACATGCGGGTGTTTTCTTTGAAAAACAGCGGATTTTCAATGCCCGAATATCCGGTGCCTTGGCCGCGCTTTGACACGAAAACCTGTTTTGCCTTCCAACATTCCAAAACAGGCATGCCGGCAATCGGGCTGTTCGGATCGTCTTGTGCTGCTGGGTTCACAATATCGTTTGAACCAATCACGATGGCAACATCGGTGCTTGGGAAATCATCATTGATTTCATCCATCTCAAGGACGATGTCATAGGGCACTTTGGCTTCGGCTAATAGCACGTTCATATGCCCGGGAAGCCGGCCAGCAACGGGATGAATTGCAAAGCGTACTGTTTTGCCTTTCGCCCGAAGCCGTCTGGTAAGTTCGGCAACATTTTGCTGTGCTTGCGCCACCGCCATGCCGTAGCCGGGGATAATGACAATGCTTTCGGCATCTTCAAGCGCTGCTGCAACACCATCGGCATCAATCGCAATCTGCTCGCCTTCAACTTCCATCTGCGGGCCAGCCGTACCGCCAAACCCGCCAAGGATAACACTGACAAAGGATCGGTTCATCGCCTTACACATGATGTAGGACAAGATCGCGCCTGACGAGCCAACAAGCGCACCAACAACGATCAGCAGATCATTGCCAAGGCTAAAGCCAATCGCGGCCGCTGCCCAACCCGAATAGGAATTCAGCATTGATACAACCACCGGCATATCAGCACCACCAATACCCATGATCAAGTGATAGCCGATGAAAAGGGCTAGGATCGTCAGAATAACCAGCGGCAGTAACGCACCGCTTGAAAGATACCAGCCAAGGCAAACCAATGATGAGATCGCCGCCGTGGCATTCAATAGATGCCCGCCGGGAAGTTTGGTTGCGGCTGATGTAACTTTTCCAGATAGCTTGCCATAAGCAATCACCGAGCCGGTAAAGGTAACCGCACCAATCCAGATGCCAAGCGATGCCTCAACACGCAAGATATTGATCTCGGCACCCGATTTCTTTGCCAGCAATGCGGCAAACCCTTCAAGCGCCTTTTTTGCCGTGTCATCCATGGTTAGAACATTTGCAAGTTCAAAATGCGCGTTAAACCCGACAAAGACGGCAGCCAGACCAACTAGTGCGTGCATGCCCGCAACCAGTTCCGGCATCTGGGTCATTTCAACTTTTGATGCAAGCTGATAGCCAATCAATCCGCCGATCGCGACCAATATAGCTGTTAGCTGCCAAAGGCCAGCCCCTGGGCCAATAACGGTTGCCAAGACCGCCAGCCCCATACCAAAAATGCCATACCAAACGGCGCGCTTTGCGCTTTCCTGACCTGACAGCCCGCCAAGCGACAGAATGAACAGAATAGCCGCGACAACATAAACAGCAGTGGTGAAACCTAGATCCATCGTTCTGGTCTCCTTAAGATTTCTGGAACATGGCA
>JAFMNI010000198.1 GCA_017859295.1 Candidatus Puniceispirillum sp.
AATCGTGGCGGCGGCGTTAGCCGGAAAATCACCAATATTGCCGATCGTAAGCGGCTGAAAACAGTCGTTGGCGGGTTGGACATCCAAGCCGGAATGGCCGTGATCGTTCGCACCGCCGGTGCCAAACGCACCAAAACCGAAATTGCGCGTGATTTTACCTATCTGTCAAAATTATGGGATGATATCCGCGCGCGCACGCTTGAATCACAAGCCCCCTGCCTGATCCATGAAGAAGGCGATTTGATCAAACGGTCAATTCGTGATCTTTACACAAGCGAAGTTGACGAAGTGCTTGTCGAAGGCGAAGAGGCTTACAAGATCGCCCGTAACCAGATGAAGATGCTGATCCCAAGCCATCTGAAAAAGGTTCAGAAATATGAAGGCACACATCCGATTTTCCAGCATTTCAATGTTGAGAATCAGATGGACACCATCCACAGCCCGCAGGTGACGTTAAAATCTGGCGGTTATCTGGTAATCAATCAAACCGAAGCGCTTGTCGCCATTGACGTGAATTCGGGTAAATCAACGCGCGAACGCAATATTGAAGAAACCGCGCTGAAAACCAACCTTGAAGCCGCCGAAGAATTAGGTCGCCAGCTTCGACTTCGTGATCTGTCTGGTCTCATTGTTGTCGATTTCATTGATATGGAAGAAAACCGCAATCAACATGCGGTTGAACGCCGGATGAAAGATGCAATGCGCAATGACCGCGCACGGATTCAAATTGGTTCGATCAGCCATTTTGGTCTTCTTGAAATGTCGCGCCAGCGGCTGCGGCTCAGCATCAATGAATCAATCAGTAATCTTTGCCCGCATTGTGAAGGCACGGGTCGCGTTCGGTCGATTGACACCGCCGCTCTGCAATTGCTGCGGTCAATCGAAGAAGAAGCGCTAAAAGGCAAAATGGATGAATTGCATATCACCGCCCATCGGGATGTGGTGCTGTTTATCTTGAACCATAAACGAAGCGCAATTGCCGAGATTGAAGCACGGTTTGGCTTTATGGTAATTTTGCTGTCTGATGACAGTTTGATTGCCCCAGAATATAAGGTTGATCGTGTTGGTTGGCAGGGCCAGACCCAAGCCAAGTCCCAATCACGCCAGCCACAGCAGCCACGCCATGCCAATAATAATGTCAAACCGGATACAAGCGATCCGGATCAAGATGAGGCGGCTGAAACGGAAGCCAATGCAGCCCCGCACCCGGAAAACGACGAAACCGGCAGTGAAGATGGTGGTGCAAAACGGCGGCGGCGCGGACGGCGCGGCGGTCGGCGTCGGCGTCGGCGCAATGGTGAAGACGGCCAAACTGGTGACGATCAGACTGGTGACAATCAGACAGCATCAGCGCCAAATGGCAAAGATCAGGCCGCTGCCAACACCGACACCACAACCGATGGCGTTGCAGCGAATGACGATGCTGCGCCAAAGGCAAAAACCGGCCGCGGTCGCGGTCGTGGACGCCGTGTTACCAAGGCTGATCCAGCCGCAGCAGATAATGACGCATCAGATAATGCCCCAAAAGATAGCAGCAATGCAGATAATGAAGCCTCGCCTGCAGCGGCCGAACAGACCAGCAATGGTTCGGTAAATACAGCCGTAGCAGACGATAATAGCGATGTAGCTGCAGCGAAAAAACCGGCACAAAGACGCAAAAAGCCAGCAAATGCCGCAAAAGCAGTTGATGCCCCAAAAGTAGGTGATGCCGAAGTGGGTGATGCCAAAGCCAAAGACAGCAAAGCTGATGCTGATAGCAGCGCTAAAAAGCCTGCCAAAAAACCTGCCCGCGCACGCAAGCCAAAAGCCAAGGCCGATGCTGGTGATAAGCCAGAACAAGACGCGGCCGCGACCAAACCAGCAGCAAAAAAACCGGCACGAAAAGCAACAAAAAAAGCACCAGCAAAAGCCGCTGATGCAAATAATGCTGAAACCGGCGCCAATAATGAGGCACCTACCAATGCGCCAGCAGCAAAAGAGGCGATCAGTTCAGCCTCGCAAGATGTTGTCGAAATTGGCAGTAGCGAGCAAAAATCACGGCGCAGTGGATGGTGGTCAAGAAGCTAGGCAATCATCGCCGTTGTAAATGAAATTGAAAGCTGGCGGCCAGTTTTAATGGGCCGCTAGCGACCCTGACTGCCAAGCCAATCATTCAGGCGTTGAACCGCCTTTTTCATATCTTGCGTGCTGCCCGCATAAGATATCCGCATATGTGACCGCCCATCGACAGCATCGAAATCAACACCCGGCGTCATCGCCACGCCGGTGTCGGTCAAAATGCGATCGGCAAAAGCAATCGAGTCATTGGTCAAAGCGCTTACATCTGCATAGAGATAAAAAGCCCCACCTGAAGGCGCGTGATTGCCCAGAAATTCAGCTGGCAAGCCACGATAAAGAAGGTCACGATTTTCTTCATAGCGCGGGATATGCGCATCCAGTTCAACATAACAATCAAAGGCGGCAATTGCGCCAAGCTGGTTAATCGTTGCCGCTGAAATATATATATTCTGCGCTAACATTTCGGCGGTTGGCACCAAATCTTCGGGAAGCACCATCCAACCAAGACGCCAGCCAGTCATGCAGAAATATTTCGAAAAAGAATTGATGATGATGGCATTGTCAGTAT
>JAFMNI010000199.1 GCA_017859295.1 Candidatus Puniceispirillum sp.
CTTGACCGGCTGAATTTGATCGGTGATGCCAACCCCTGATAGCCATCTTTTTCAAGCACCATTTCGCGTTCGGCCGTTTGCGGATGCAATAAAGCTTCTTCGATATTACGAACTGGCCCAGCTGGCACACCGGCAGCAAGCAAAGTTTCGGCAAATGACGCGCCATCAACCTTGGCCAATGCCGCGGTCAAAAGATCGGTCAATGCGGCGCGATTAACAACACGATCGGCATTATCGGTAAAGCGCGGATCATCGGCAATGTCACTTTCGCCAAGCGCATCACAGAAACGCCGAAATGCGCGGTTATTACCAATGCCGATGAAAATGTCATTTGTCGCGGTTGCATATTTATCATAGGGCGAAATATTCGGATGCGAATTGCCGGTGGCGGTTCCGGGCTTCTTGCTCAGAAAATAATTGGCATTATGCGGATGCATCAGCGCCAGCGCCGAATCATAAAGCGTCATATCAATATATTGGCCAAGACCGGAACTCTGGCGTTCGTGAAGCGCCATCAAAATACCGATCACGCAATAAAGGCCGGTTCCCATATCAACGATTGGCGCACCAAGGCGAACCGAGCCGCTTTCGGCCATGCCGTTAATCGACATCATGCCGGTCATCGCCTGAACCACAGCGTCATATCCTGGCGCACCACCAAGCGGCCCAGCCTCACCAAAGCCCGAAATCCGGCAATGCACAAGCCGTGGGAACCGGTGTTTTAAAACCGCCTCATAGCCAATGCCCCATTTTTCCAGCGTGCCGGTTTTGAAATTATCAATCAGCACATCGGCATCTTCAAGAAGCCGTAGCAGAAGATCGCGCCCGAGCGCGCTGGCAAGGTCGATCACAACCGATTTTTTGTTCCGGTTCACATTGATGAAATAGGACGCCATTTCACGCGCAAAAGGCGGCCCCCAGCCGCGAACCTCATCACCGGCTGCCGATTCAATCTTGATGATATCAGCGCCATGATCGGCAAGAATCTGCGTTGCATAAGGCCCGCCCAGAACACGGGTCAAATCAATCACCTTGACGCCATCAAGCGCATGCTGACCCAGGACTGGTTTGGCATTTGTCATTTCATTGTCTCCTATGCTCTTTGGCCAAGATATGGCACCAGCATGTTAATAGGATTTTGGCAAACCAAGCACCCGCTCGGCAATATAATTTAGCACCATCTGCGCGCTAACTGGCGCAAGCCGTGGAATTAGAGACTCACGAAGCAAACGTTCAACATGATATTCCTTGGCATAGCCCATGCCACCAAGCGTCATCACCGCCTGTGTTGCCGCCTTGAATCCAGCTTCGCCAGCAAAATATTTCGCCGCATTGGCCATGCCGCCCGCCGGCACGCCGCTATCATAAAGATGCGCTGCCTTGGCGATAAGCAAACCTGCCGCTTCCAGTTCGACCCAATTTTCGGCAAGCGGGTGTTGGATTGATTGATTCTGGCCAATCGGCCGGTCAAACACGATGCGTTGACCAGCATATTCAACAGCGCGGCGAAGCGCGGTTTTGCCAATGCCAAGCGCCTCGGCAGCAATCAAGATCCGTTCGGGATTCAGGCTATCAAGAAGATAGGAAAACCCCTTTCCCTCCTCGCCGATACGATGCGCGTCAGGCACGATCAGCCCATCAATGAAAATCTGGTTACTATCAACCGCGGCGCGCCCCATTTTGGCAATTTCGCGCACCTCGATGTGGGATCGGTCAAGATCGGTGTAAAACAACGTCAACCCATCGGTTCGGCGCCCCGATTTGCTTGGCTGGCTGGTTCGCGCCAAAAGCAGAATTTTGCTTGCCACCTGCGCCGTTGATGTCCAGATTTTCTGTCCTGATACAAGATAGCCACCATCAATCTTATCAGCGCGGGTGCGGATATTGCCAGTATCAAGCCCCGCATCCGGTTCAGTAACCCCAAAACAGCATTTCACCTCGCCCTTGATCAATGGCGGCAGCCATGCCGAACGCTGTTCCTCAGTGCCATAAACAACAATCGGATGCGGCCCAAAAATATTGATATGAACGGCTGATGCGGCCGCCATGCCGCCGCCAGTTTCGGCAATTTTCTGCATCATCAAGGCTGCCTCGGCAATGCCAAGAGCCGCCCCGCCATAGGCCTCGGGCATGGCAATCCCAAGCCAGCCACCAGCCGCAATCGCCGCATAAAATTCTTCAGGAAACCGCCCATCACGATCAGCCGCCAACCAATAATCATCATCAAAATTGGCCATGATCGCGTCAATCGCATCAATGATTGATTGCTGTGTTGGCGAATAGGAAAAATCCATCGCTATGAAACTCCTAAATGATGATTTTTCGTGGCAGCGAGCATGGCATAGCAGGCGGGGCAAGGCAGAAGACAAACAGAACCATTACAGTGAAAGGTTTTTTGCAAAAACCCAACATTTTTTTCGCGACACATAATTTCACGCCGATGCCCCGTCCTGATCAATCAACCAATGCTATCTGATTTCCATGATGGCGTGCGGCGCGCAAAAAACGCATCAACCCCTTCGCGCGCATCAGGATGATCCCAACAATCGGCAAGCGCCGTAATCGTCATATCAATCACGGCATCATCAATGGCGGGTTGCAGCTTGCGGA
>JAFMNI010000200.1 GCA_017859295.1 Candidatus Puniceispirillum sp.
ATCATACCAAACCGAAGATGATCAATGCCAAGCCAAGGATCCATGCCGCCCCACCTAATCGCATAGAGATAAGCGGTACCTGCGGTGAGACCACCAATCATGCCGGCAATTGCGCCAGCACGATTTGCGCGTTTCCACCAAATTCCAAGCACCAGCGGGAAGAACAATCCTGAATTTGCAAAACAGAATGCCCAAGCAACTGCGCCCAGAATTCCGGTTAGCTTTTGCGCCGCAACATAGGCACCAGCAGCACCAATCGCCAACAGCAATATCCGCGCGACAACAAGCCGTTTACCGCTGTCCGCTTTTGGATCAATGATCTTGTAATACAGATCATGTGACAAAGCGTTTGCAATCGCCAAAAGCAATCCATCGGCGGTTGACATGGCAGCCGCAAGACCACCAGCAGCAACCAGACCTGAGATCACATAAGGCAGGCCAGCAATTTCAGGAGTAGCCAACACAACAATTTGGCCATTCATGAAGAATTCCTGCAACTGCAAAATGCCATCGCCGTTACCATCCACAAGCTTCAAGAAGCCAGCACTGGTCCATTTCTGAACCCACTCAAGAGACTGCGCATCAGCAAATGATTTACCGATAATACCAGTCGCCAGATTAGGATCGAGCAATGACAGCTTGGTAAAGGTCGCCAAAGCAGGTGCGGTTAGGTACAACAGGCAAATAAATACCAATGACCAGCCGACTGACTGACGTGCAGCCTTGACCGAAGCGGTAGTGAAATAACGCATCAGAACATGCGGCAGTGAAGCTGTTCCCAACATCATGCACAATACCAGAGTGAAAAACTTCCACTTTGCCATCAATGTATCACTGGCGTCGTTAATACCTACACTAAGAGCCTTAAGCTTGCCAGCTGCAGCCTGAGCTGCCGGATCAACCGCGGCACCAAGGTTGTGGAGTTGCTCTAACTCTTGAACAGCCAAAACTGCATCAAATTGAGCCAGATGTGGTATCATCCCGTAGCCAAGTTTATTGGACATCCAAAACACCGGGATGAGGTAAGCAACAATCAGCACGATATATTGAGCAACTTGCGTCCATGTCACCGCACGCATTCCGCCCAGCATTGAACAGGCTAGGATACCAGACAACCCAACCCAAACACCCCATTCAAATGGAATATCCAGCATTCGAGCCGCAACCGTACCCGTACCGTTGATCTGCGCCGTCACATAGGTAAAGGATGCCATGACAAGAACGATCACCGCACAGAAGCGGGCAAGGTTACCGCCATAACGTGTACCGATAAAATCAGGCACCGTATAACAGCCAAACTTGCGCAGATATGGCGCGATCAAGCTTGCCACCAACACGTAACCGCCGGTCCAACCAACAAGGAACGCCATGTAAGGATAGCCGTTCATGTAAATGCCACCGGCCATCGCGATAAATGATGCACCTGACATCCAGTCAGCAGCGGTTGCCATACCGTTATACACGGCAGGAACTTCACGTCCGGCAACGTAATATTGCCCCGATTCCATGGTCCGGGACAAAATGCCGATCAAGGCATAAATTGCGATGGTAAATCCAACAAACATCCAGCCAATCTTCTCGGCACTGACGCCTGCTTGTTCTAGGATTGCCATGATAATAACAAAGCCTAAGAATCCAAGTGTATAGACCCCATAAACTCTGCCTAGGTTTTTAATAAATCCACCTTCAAGTTTCATAACAGCACTCCTAATCTTCTGAAACGCCGAACTCGTCATCAATTTGGCTTTGTTTTGTTACAAACCAGAAGACAAGAATTGCGAACGATATCTGAACCCCCATGCCAGCCATAAAATAGCCGCCAGGGAACGATCCAGCCCCGCCGTTTAAGGCGTCACCAAACCAATGAATTATAAATGCTAAGAAAATCCAGATGGCCAATGTCTTGAATAGAAGACTTTTCGTCCTATCCCAGTGACTTGGCGCCCCGGTAGATTGACTGCTCATAACAGCATCCTCCAAAAACCACGATTTATCTCTCCAAATAAATCACTTCCCCACGATCCTAGTTGGGCAAAACAAAATTCAGCACCAGAGAAGGATCAAAAAGTTGCCGCGGATTATTGTTATTGTGCTCACGACAATACGTAGGCAAAATCTTAGGGAATAAAGAGTAAATGGCAACATATTTTAGCGTGAGCGTTTTGAAAACAAATGATAACAACCATCAAATCAGTGCTGCGCATTATCGGATTCATCAAGGACCCGCCGCTTAAAACACGCCAGCAACTATATGATTTTATTGACAGCCGCGCAGCATTTGTGTCGCAGGTGACGCTTTACACCTATGTCAAAGCCCGCGCCGGCACCCGCTTTCCAAAATTATTCCAAAATGACGATTTTTTAACCTCTTTGCGCATTGCCCGCTGGCATGTCTATGGTGCCGCCATTTGCGATCTTGGCTTATTTGCCATTGCCCAGCTCAAGCGCGAGAGCGGATTAAACGACACGGCCGCGCGGGAACTTGCCATTGAGATGCTAGATGGCATTTTGCTGGATTACGATCAAGATGACATTGATCCAAAGGATTTTGCCGCGATGGGGGATACCGGCAAACAACGCGCCGCCTTTGCCAATTGGGATT
>JAFMNI010000040.1 GCA_017859295.1 Candidatus Puniceispirillum sp.
CGGTTTTGGGGGCAACAGGATCAATTGGTCAAAGCAGCCTTGCCTTGGTGCGTCAGCACCCTGACTGTTTTGTGGTTCACGGATTGGTCGCTGGCAAGGATTTTAATCGTCTGGCCGCCTTGGCGCATGAATTCAAACCCAAAATCATTGGTATCCATGACCAGACAAATCTGTCAGCCCTGAAAGAATTGATTTCAACGCTTGATTGCCAATTGGTGGCTGGCGAGGCGGCCTGTAGCGAGATTGCGGCGATGCCTGTTGATCTGGTGATTGCCGGAATCAGCGGTCTTGCCGGATTGCCTTCGGTGATGGTGGCGGTTCGTGCTGGTCAGACAATTGCCATTGCCAATAAGGAATCGCTGGTTTCAGCAGGTGCCGTTGTCACCCGTCAAGCTATCTTATCCGGCGCGCATATTTTACCGATTGATAGCGAGCATAACGCTGTTTTCCAGTGCTGGAATGGCTGGAAAGGGCATAAATCGACCGACAAGGCAAATGGCAAGATGACCGAATTAAGTCATATTTGCCTAACCGCATCAGGCGGGCCATTTTTGACCTTGCCGATCGGTGAATTTGCCGCAATCACACCGGCAGCGGCGGTGAAACATCCGAATTGGGAAATGGGGCAGAAAATTTCGGTTGATAGCGCCACCATGATGAATAAAGGGCTAGAGGTTATTGAGGCGCGCTGGCTTTTCGACCTCGAGCCAAGCCAGATTGATGTTTTAGTTCATCCGCAGCAAGCGGTTCATGGACTTGTTTATTTTCGTGATGGATCAATCATTGCACAAATGGGCGGGGCTGATATGCGAACGCCGATTTCCTATGCTATGGCGTGGCCCGACCGGCTTGATTGGGGGCCAGAACCGCTTGATCTTGCGGCGATTGCCAATTTGACCTTCGCGCAGGTTGATCCTGACCGGTTTCCCTGTTTCATGCTGGCGCGTCAGGCGCTTGAGGCAGGGGGGATTGCCCCCGCCGTTCTGAACGCCGCAAATGAAGTGGCGGTTGATGCCTTTTTGACTGGAAAGATTGGGTTTTTGGATATTGCCAGCATTGTCGATACCTGCCTTTCCAAAGATTTGGTTGGGGATCTGACAACAATTGAGGCGGTTTGCGCGATTGATCAAACCGCCCGCGAACATGCGCGGCAAATTGTGGCATCGCGTTAAGTTTTCAAAAATGACTAAACTGGGCTAAATTAGAATCAACGCCCCACATATGCAGTTTTGCAATCGCTCACGACAGGATATTTTATGCCCGAACTTGGCTTTACTGATCTTATTCTTGGCTTTTTATTGTTAATCACGCCAGTGGTTTATTTCCATGAGCTTGGTCACTATTGGGTGGCGCGAAAAGCTGGTGTCGTGGTTGATGTGTTTTCGATTGGCTTTGGCCCTGAGATTTATGGCTGGACGGCCAAAACCGGAACGAGATGGCGCATTTCAGCCATTCCGCTTGGTGGTTATGTCAAGATGCGCGGTGATGATGATGCCGCCAGCACACCATCTGCTGATGGGAAAGGCGTTGAGGGTAGTTTTGGCAATGCCGGACTTTACTGGCGTATGGCGATTGTCGCGGCGGGGCCAATTGCCAATTTCATTCTTGGCATTTTCCTTTTCGCAATCGTCTATATGGCGGTTGGCAAACAAATTCTGCCAGCGGTGATTGGCGATGTGATGCCAAATATGCCGGCTGCCAGCGCGGGTCTAAAGCCGGGCGATAAAGTGATCGAAATCGACGGTGTTGGTGTTCGGGATTTTAATGATATGCGCGGGCTTGTTGTTGAAAGCCCGAATAAGGATCTACGGTTTGTCATTCTTCGTGACGGTCGTGAACTCAATTTAAACATCACACCTGCTGCGCAATTTAATGAACAATTACAGATTGATATTGGCATTTTGGGGGTGAAATCACCGCCGGTTGGTGAAATTCAAAAACTCGGCCCAACAGCGGCAGTGGTGGCGGCATCATCTGACGCATTTCACATGTCTGTGGTGATTTTGCGCAGCCTTGGCCGTGCTGTTACTGGCAATATGCAGCAGGGCGAGGTTGGTGGGCCGGTTCGGATTGCCGAAATTTCGGGTGCGGTTTTAAATCAGGGGCTTGTTCCCTTTATTCTGCTAACAGCGGTTATTTCAATCAATCTTGGATTGATTAATCTGTTGCCTGTTCCGGCACTTGATGGTGGTCATCTGACCTTCTTTTTCCTTGAAGCGCTTCGTGGGAAGCCGTTGCCGATCTGGTTTCAGGCGGTATTGATGCGGGGCGGGATCGCCATTTTGATGGTGTTAACGCTGTTTCTTGTCGTTACCGATGTGATACGCCTATTTCAATAATGCTGGTAAAAGGGCGCGTTTCTCTTTGGTTTAAAAGGTAAAATCGGCGATTAAATTGACAATTAGGGCATTGTTAGGCTTTCGCTAAGCCGTCAGGCTGTCTATAGTTTTACCGCTTGTCTTGCTTGTGATCGGAAAATTCAATGCGTCGTCATGATCTATGTGGTTTTATTCTGGGGTTATTCCTCGTTTTCACGACAATCCAATCCAGTATGGCGCAGGTGTCGCAAGACCCTGTTCGCATTTCCGAGATTCGGGTCGACGGAAACCGCCGTGTTGCGGCTGGTACCGTTCAATCCTATCTACCGGTTCGGGTTGGTGATCTGACATCGCCCGGATCGTTAAGCAATGCGCTAGCGCGGCTTTATGACACCAATTTATTTCAAGATATCAAACTGGATATGGACGGAAGCGTTCTGATTGTCCGTGTTGTTGAAAACCCGATCATCAATCGGGTGAATATTGAGGGCAATGACGTTATTTCGGATGAGCGATTGCTTGAAATCATCGATGTACAGCCGCGGCGCGTCTATAACCAGAAAGTCGCCATTGATGCGACACGTCAGTTGATTGATGTTTATCGTGCTGGTGGACGTTTTGCTGCTGTGATCGAACCCAAAATCATCCAGCTTGATGAAAACCGTGTTGATCTGGTGTTTGAGGTAAATGAAGGTCCGCTGATCAAAATCAACTCGATTGCATTTTCGGGCAATAAATCATTCAGCGATCAGGCATTGCGTCAGGCAATTGCCAGCCGCGAGGCGCGCTGGTGGGCGTTTCTTGCGTCCAATGATAAATATGACGAGGGTCGTCTTGATTATGATGTTCGCCTGTTGCGACAATTCTATTTAGCGCGTGGCTATGCCGATGTTACCGTTGATCATGTTCGCGGCGGTCTACTGCCCGACCGCAGCGGTTTTGCAATAACTTTTCTTGTGAATGAGGGTATTCGCTATCAAGTTGGCACGGTCAGCGTTGCCAGTGAAATTAGTGGCGTTGATACAGATGAATTGCAGCAAGTCATCACATTTGGCGATGATAAATGGTATGATGTTCGGGCTCTTGAACAGGGGCTTCTTGATATTTCAAACCGGTTGGGGTCATTCGGCTATGCATTTGTGAATGTGACGCCTGAAATCAAGACGAACCCGGAAACAGCAACATTAGACATTGCCATCACAATTGATAAGGCACGCCGGAATTTTGTCGAGCGGATCGAATTTGTCGATAATGCGCGCACCATGGATCGTGTGATCAGACGCGAATTTGAAATTGTCGAGGGTGATGCCTATAACCAGCTAAAAATCGACCGATCTGTCCGAAATGTTAGAAATCTTGGATATTTCAGAGATGTGAAAATTGCCACCCTTCAAGGGTCAAGCCCCGAACAAACGATTACAAGAGTTACTGTCGAAGAACAGTCGACCGGTGATTTTTCAATTGGCCTTGGCTATTCCTCATTGGACAAATCGAGTGTGTCATTAGGCGTTAACGAACGTAATTTCCTTGGCACTGGCCGCAGGGCCAGCGCGTCTATTTCAACATCGGGAACTGAAACCAATTTTAATTTAGGTCTAACTGAGCCTTATCTACTTGGACGAGATTTAACCGGCAGTTTTGATGTCTTTAACACAAAGACTAAATCGGATGAGACGACCATCAATCAAACAGGTTTGTCGTTTGGCGTTGGCTTTTCAGCGGCACGCGATGTGTTTCACCGCTTGAACTATGAGCTAAGCCAGTCCAAAACAACGGCTGCGTCGACCACAGCCACATCGATCACCGGCGAGGCGGGAGAAACCCGTCTTCGCTCGTCGCTAAAATATGTTCTGTCGAAAGACACAAGAGACAACCGGTTTGATCCGAATGAAGGCTATTACTTGGAAATGGATGAAACATTGGCTGGCTTTGGCGGTGATGTTAAGTTTTTGCGAACAAAACTGTCGGCTGCCTATTACAAACCGTTATTGTTCAAATCGGTTATCCTTGGGGTGTCTGGCAAGATCGGCTATGTCACGGGTCTTGGCGACAAGGTAACGCAATCGCAACGTTTCAATCTTGGTGGGCGTGATGTTCGCGGTTTTGGGTCTGGTGGCATCGGTCCGCGTGATAAAGGATCATCTGAAGCAGTTGGCGGCAACAAGATGTATGCTGGTACCTTTGAGGTGGTTTCAAATCTTGGCTTAGATAAAGATACGGGTGTACGTTGGACGGTCTTTACAGACTTTGGATCATTGTGGGGAACCGACTATCCATCAGGCGTAACCAAGCCAAATGCGGCGAATATGCGGCTCAGTGCGGGTGTTGGTATTTTCTGGAGTACAGCCATCGGTCCATTGTCGTTTTCTTGGGCAAAGCCGCTATCAAAAATGGCGCATGACACGCCAAAGACCTTCCAGTTCAATATTGGAACCAGGCTGTAGGCATGATGAAAAAAACACGTTTCACCCCGATCAAACTGTTGGTTTGTATGATGGTTTTTATTGGTTTTGCGCCTGCTAGCTTTGCGCAGACTGACGCAACCACGCCAGCAGCCGAAAAATCAATGGAGGTAAAACGGATTGCACTTGTTGACCTAGACGGTGTTTTACGCGCCGCTGATGCCAATAACCGAGTTCGTGAATTGCTCGATGGTCAACGCGCAAAATTTCAAGAAGAATTTCGGGCGATTGAGGTGGATTTACAACAAAGCGAACGTGATCTTCTTGCCAAGCGCGATCTTATGGCAAAAGACGAATATGACAAGCTTGTTACCGCGTTTCAGGCGCGCGTTTCGTCAGTTCAGAAAGAAATCCAATATAAAAGACAGTCAATTGATAACGCATATCAAAAAGCTTTGAGCGATATCCGTAAGCTGGCGATCGACGTGATTACAAAAATTGCCAGTGAACGCAAGATTGACCTGATTTTAAATCGTGATTCGAGTGTGATTTTCTTACCGCATCTGAATATTTCAGATGAGGTGTTATCGCGCTTGAATGAACGCACCAAAAACGCCCGCATCGAAGTTGAAATCAAGAAGCCGGTCGCGCAATAGGATATTTTCATGTCCATCAACACTGCATTTTACCAAATTGCCGAAGATGTGACGGCTGCCGATCTTGCCAGAATTATCGGCGCGACTGATCTATGTGGGCCAGATCAGATAGTGATCAGTGATATTGAACCTTTTGACGCCGCAAAACCATTTTCATTGATCTATCAATCCGATCCAAACCTGGCCAAAACACTGGCAGTCGAATCGGCTGTTGTGATTACGAATGAAGCCTGTTTGCCATTTATTGATCGGGCCAATTGCTGTTTAGTCGTGGCATCACCGCGGATTGGATTTGCCCATGCGTTGGCGCATCTTGTTACGGCTGTTCCGGTTGATCATGGCACTATAGGTATCGCGCCGCTGGCCAAAATTGCCGATACTACCGTCATTCACCCCTCAGCGACCATCATGCCGCAAGTTGTGATCGGGGCGGGAACCGTGATCGAAGCTGGTGCTGTCTTGCATGCTGGGGTTACGGTTGGTGAGAATTGTCATATCCGGTCAAACAGTGTTCTGTCGCATTGTCTGATTGGTAATGGGGTTGATATTGGTGCTGGCAGCGTTATTGGAGCGGCCGGTTTTGGTTTTGAAAAGACCGATGATGGGGTTGTTAAATTGCCGCATATCGGCCTTGTGGTGATTGATGATTTTGTGTCAATTGGCAGTGGTTGCGCGATTGACCGCGGCAGCCTTGGCAATACCCATATCGGCGCGCATGTGATGATGGATAATCTGTGTCATATCGCCCATAACGTAACCATCGGTGCAAGATCGATCATTGCCGGTCAATGCGGCATTTCGGGAAGTGTTACGGTTGGACAAGGCGTCGCAATGGGGGGGCAGGTTGGCATTGCCCCGCATGTGAAGATTGGTGATGGTGCCGTGTTAACAGCGCGTAGCGGCGTCACAAAAGACATCGAAGACGGTGATCAGGTCGCCGGCTTTCCAGCCATCTCAAAACGCCAGTTCTGGCGCGAGCAGGCAGCATTAAGACGGCTTGGCACGCCGAAAGCGTCTAAATCATAATAAGCAGTGAAGTTAAACAAGATTTATACTATGTATGGATCAATAAGGATCGCAAAAGGACAGGGTAATGGCGGAAACGATTGATGTTTTGAATATTGATGAGATCAAAAAACTGATTCCGCATCGAGCGCCAATTTTGTTGATTGATCGGGTTGAAAACATCATCCCCGATACCGAAGCGACAGGAATCAAAGCGGTTAGTGGCAATGAGCCTTATTTTGCCGGTCATTTTCCCGATTTTCCGGTTATGCCCGGCGTGTTGATTGTTGAAGCCATCGCGCAAACAGCATCGGTTATGGTGGCCGCAACAACACCCGATTTCACCGCGGGCAAATTGGTGTTTTTCACCACCATTGAAAAAGCCCGTTTTCGCCAGCCGGTGAGACCTGGTGACGTTATCGAAATGCGTGTTGTTAAAACCGCAGCCAAAGGCCCGCTGTGGAAATTTACCGGCACGGCTAAAGTGGCTGGCAAGCTTGTTGCCGAAGCCGAATTTGGCGCGATGATCGTTGATCCGGATCGCTAGGCAATGACGCAAACAATTCATTCAACTGCAATCATCGCTGCAAAGGCCAAGATTGGCGCTGATGTAAAGATTGGGCCTTATTGTGTGATTGGTGACAACGCCGTTATTGGTGATAGGGCGCATCTTCATAGCCATGTTGTGATCGAGGGTCATACATCGCTTGGGGCAGGCTGCGAGGTTTACCCTTTTGCCGCGCTTGGTTGTGCGCCGCAACATACGCGTTATGAAAATGAGCCGTCACGATTGGTTATTGGTAAAAACTGCGTCATTCGCGAACATGTGACCATGCATCCGGGAACGGCCATTGATGCCATGGAAACGATTGTCGGTGATCATGGTTTGTTTTTTGCGGGAGCGCATGTGGCGCATGATTGTGTCGTTGGCAATCATGTTATTTTTGCCAATAACGCTTCGCTTGGCGGGCATGTAAAGATTGGCGATCATGTCATGCTTGGCGGTTTTGCAGCGGTTCAGCAATGGTGCCGTGTTGGCCCACATGCGATGGTTGGTGCGCATAGTCTTGTTGATGCTGATATTATCCCTTATTGCATCGCTGCTGGAAATCGAGCGCGGCTTAGCGGGATCAATGTCATTGGGTTGGATCGGCGTGGCTTTGCCCCATCAACCGTCACTGCACTACGCGATCTTTTTCGTCAGCTAATTCGGGGAAATGGGCTTTTTGCCAGCCGGTTACAGGATGTAAAGACGCATTTTTCTGGCCAACCAGAATTTGATCTTTTGTTTGATTTTATTGACAATGCTGGCCGCAATGGTGTTTGCCAGTCATTCAAACGCTAAAAGGGCATAAACGCGGCAGGATTGCCAAAAGGGTTTATCAAGGACATGACACGGCTTGCTATTATCGCCGGAAAGGGCCAATTGCCGGTTGATGTTGCTGCGGCAGCTGCTGCTGATGGTTTTGACGTTCTGATCCTAGCGATAAAAGGACAAGCCGACGCTGATTTCACCGCCTATCAAACCATGCCAATCCGGCTTGGTGCGATTGGCGAAACCCGCGCCATCATGGTTCAGCATAAGATCGAAAAACTGGTCATGGTTGGCAAGGTGTCTTGGCCGTCAATGGCGGCGTTAAGACCCGATTTTGACGGGGTGAAACTGCTTGGTAAGATGATGACCAAGGGTGATGATAATGCGCTTCGCCATGTGGCGGCGTTTTTTGCCGAAAAAGGGATTGAAACCATGGCGGTTGACGCCTTTCTGCCAGATCGCAAAATGCCGTTGGGTCTTGTCGCTGGTGGCGAGCCTGATGCGCGATCAATGGATACAATCGCGCTTGGTGCCACCGTTCTTGCCGCATTGGGAACGCATGATGTTGGACAGTCAGTAATTGTCCAAAATGGCCGTGTGATCGCAATTGAAGCGGCGGAGGGCAGTGATGGTATGATTGCGCGCGCCGGCGCGCTTCTTGATCCAACTGGCGGCATTGCCTGCCTTGTGAAAATGCGCAAAAGCGCACAAGATTCACGCCTTGATATGCCGGTGATGGGCTGCAACACCATTTTGTTGGCGGCAAATGCTGGCTTGTCACTTTTGGCGATTGAGGCAGATGCGGTGCTGCTTGCCGATGATATTGTGGCAATCAAAGCATTATGTCAGACGCATGGTATTACCTTAATCGGCATTGATAGCAGCCTAACATCATGACAGCGCCGATTTTCATCCTTGCAGGTGAGGCGTCAGGCGATCAATTGGCGGCTCATCTCATGCGAGCGGTGAATAGCGCTTATGACAAACCTAACTGGATTGGGGTTGGTGGCAGATTGATGCAGGCCGAAGGGCTTGAATCTTGGGTCGATATGGAAACGCTATCGGTCATGGGGTTTGGTGGCGCGTTAAAAGCCTATCGGCGGCTATCCCGTCTTGCCGATGATCTTGTTGAACAGGTGATAAAAGCACGGCCGCGTCTGGTTCTTACCGTTGATAATAAAGGCTTTGCCGTTCGGTTCGCATCGCGGTTAAAACGCCGTATGAAGGCCGTTGGCTGGTCCGTGCCGATCATCCATTGTGTTGCCCCGACGGTATGGGCCTGGGGCAGGTGGCGGGCGAAAAAATTTGCCACTGTTATGGATGGTCTTTTATGTCTGTTTCCATTTGAACCTGATTATTTCAAACCATTCGGGCTTGATGCACATTTTATTGGACATCCCGAAGCCTTTGGTGATCTCTTGCCCGCCCAGCCAGCGAATAAATCCATTGAGGAACCAAAAGTAAAATTCAATAAAATCATATTATTACCCGGAAGCCGGCGAAGCGAAATTAGCCTCATTCTGCCAGCGATGCTTACCGCAACAGCGATCATCAAACGGCATGACCCAAATGTGAACTTTGTGTTGCCAGCCGTGCCGCATCTTTTGCCATTGATTCAGAGCCTTGTTGCGGGAAGTGGCGTCACCATTCTTGACCAGCCAGACGATTTAATCCCCGCATTGCAAACGAGTGACGCGATGATTGCAACCTCGGGAACGATCACTTTACAGGCGGCTTTGTGCGGCACTGTTGGCGTGACCTGCTATCGTACCAGCGCATTCAGTGGCTTTATCGGCCGTCGGCTGGTTGATCTGGATAAGGTGATTTTACCTAATGCCATTCTTGGCCGCCCGCTTTACCCCTTTTACTTTCAAGAAGCGGCAAATGGCAAAACCCTTGCCGCCGCGACATTAGACTGCCTTGACGACGCCAACGCAAAATCCAGCGCGAGGCAGGCTGCGATCGAACTGAAAAGCCTGCTGACTGGCGGGGCGAAATCATTTGATGAGTTGGTAATTAGCGCGTTAAAAAACTGGCTTGATTAAAACCAAGCCAGTTTGATTTCTGCGGTAAAAATTGATGACACCCTAACGCGATTGCAAATCTTTGTAAGGGCGCTCGGCAGGCCCTGTATAGAGCTGGCGAGGGCGGCCAATCCGCTGGGTTGGGTCGGTAATCATTTCGTTCCATTGTGCAATCCAGCCGGTTGTCCGCGCAACCGCAAACAGCACAGTGAACATTGACGTTGGGAAACCCATTGCCTTCAGAATGATGCCTGAATAGAAATCCACATTCGGATAAAGCTTCTTTTCGATGAAATAGCTGTCATTGACGGCCAGTTCTTCAAGCTCCATCGCCAATTCGAGAAGCGGATCATTAACCCCAAGCTTGCCAAGAACATCATGGCAGGCCTTGCGCAGAACTTTAGCGCGAGGATCAAAATTTTTATAAACCCGATGGCCAAAGCCGAATAACCGGAACGGATCGTCCTTGTCGCGGGCTTTGTTGATGAATTCTGGAATGTTTTTCTTATGGCCAATCTGGTTCAGCATATTCAAAACGGCTTCGTTTGCGCCGCCATGCGCAGGCCCCCATAAAGACGCAATCCCCGCGGCAATACAGGCAAACGGGTTTGCCCCCGAAGAGCCGGCAAGACGCACGGTCGAGGTTGACGCATTCTGTTCATGGTCAGCATGAAGAATAAAGATTTTATTCATCGCATCGGCCAGAATAGGGTCGACATGATAATCTTCGGCTGGCACGGCAAAACACATATGCAGGAAGTTTTCCGCATATTTCAGATTGTTGCGTGGGTAATTAAATGGCTGTCCAAGCGAATATTTATAGGCCATTGATGCCAAGGTCGGCATTTTGGCAATCAGACGCCGTGATGCGATCATGCGCTGCAAGGGGTCATGTATATCGGTCGAATCATGGTAAAAAGCCGAAAGCGCGCCAGTAACACCACAAAGAATGGCCATTGGATGCGCGTCACGGCGAAAGCCGCGAAGAAAGATCGATAGCTGTTCATGCACCATTGTGTGGCGCGTGATGGCGGTATCGAAAGCTTCTTTCTCATCAGGTTTCGGTAATTCGCCCTCAAGCAGCAAATAGGCCAACTCCAGAAAATCGGCTTTTTCGGCGAGGTCTTCGATCGCATAGCCGCGATGAAGCAAAACGCCTTCATCACCGTCAATATAGGTCAGGCCCGAAACACAAGATCCCGTTGCCCCATAACCCGGGTCATAGGTGAACATGCCGGTTTCGGCATAGAGTTTACGAATATCAATAACATCTGGCCCAATGGTCCCCGAAGTGACCGGAAGAATTGTTGATTTTCCTGATGCGTTGTCAGTGATCGTCACTGATTTTTCGGAAGGCGAATTGTCTGCCATCTGCGGACCTCATGGTAAAAGTTATTTGACGGTTACAGCTCGGCTCGGCCGGCGACTGTGTCAGCAGCAAAGGGATTACTTATTTTAGCGCAAATTACAGTTATTTGCAAGCGATCTGCATTCGCATACTCGTTTCAGATTGCCCCAAAGCCACCATGATATCCACAATAGACGGGGTTTGTTTCATTCCTGTGACAGCGGCGCGCAATGGCAGGCCAATATCGCGCATTTTCAGGTCTTTCTCAGCAAGATAGGTGTTGATAGCCGCCTTTAACCCGTCCAGATCCCAAGTGGCACTCGCCAATGAAATATCTAAATCACGCAAAATTGCCTTGGCGTCATTGGTAAGAAGGGCGGCGGCATCATCGTCGATATCAACCGCGCCATCACCAAGTAGATAGCCAATTGATCCAGCGATATCGAGATGGGTCTTGGCGCGTTCTTTTAACAATGGCAACAGCGTGGTAATCCGCGATTTTGCGGCGCTGCTTGTTGCTGTGTTGCCTGATTGTGCAAGCGCGGTTGCAATCAAATCATACAGCGCGTCATCATCCATGATTTTGATGAAATAGGCGTTCACATCGCGCAATTTATCGCTGTCAAAGCGGGCAGGTGATTTACCAATACGGCCAAGATCAAACAACGTAACCGCTTCATCGCGGGGAATGATATCCATATCGCCATGGCTCCAGCCAAGCCGCAGCAAATAGCTGAACATGGCATCGGGTAAAAACCCCATATCGCGATAGGCATCAACGCCAAGCGCACCATGTCGTTTGGATAGTTTTGCGCCGTCACTGCCATGAATAAGCGGGATATGGGCAAAGACCGGAACGTCCCATCCCATGCCTTTGTAAACCATATATTGCCGAAAGGCGTTATTTAGATGGTCGTCACCGCGAATGACATGTGTGATACCCATATCATGATCATCAACAACGACAGCAAGCATATAGGTTGGTGATCCATCAGCGCGCAAAATCACCATATCATCCAAAACATGGTTTTGCACGGTAACCGATCCTTGAACGGCATCTGCAATCGTTGTGCTGCCGCTATCGGGCATTTTCATCCGAACAACATAGGGCGCATTTGATGGTGCCTGCGCCGGATCGCGGTCGCGCCATGGTGAACGCACCGCGTCACCGGTTTTTTTGCTGTCTTCACGGATTGCGGTTAATTCATCATCGGT
>JAFMNI010000201.1 GCA_017859295.1 Candidatus Puniceispirillum sp.
GTCCGGATCTTTTCCGCTGCCGAACGGATCTTCTGGGCTTCTTCTTCACCTGTTGCGCGGAATTCCTTAGCCTCTCTTGTCCGCTCTGACTTCATGCGGTTAAAGATATTCTGGCTGGTAGCTTCAGGATAATCGGCACGACGCAAACGCACATCGATGATCTGAATACCAAGCGACGAAACAGATTCGTTCACCTCATCACCAATCGACCGCGTAATGTCGTTGCGCTGTCCGGTTAGAATTGATGCCAAAGTTTCCCTGCCGAGAGCCCGACGAACCGATGAGTCGATAATCGCCTCAAGACGTCCCCGCGCACCCAATTCATTGCGAACTGTTTGGTAGAAAAGTAATGGATCGGAGATTTGATAACGGGCATACGCATCCACCATCAAACGCTTCTGATCAGAAAGGATGACTTCCTGCGCATCCTGCGGGATCAGGCTGAGGACACGCTTTTCATAATACGTGACGTCCTGAATGAACGGCAGCTTAAAGGCAAGACCCGGTTCCTGAATGGTCCGTTTTGGTTCACCCAATTGCAGAACAAGCGCCTGCTGGGTCTGATTAACGGTGAAAGCTGAATTATAAGCTGCAAAAACACCAGCAGCCAACAACACAATAATCGCTAAACGAAATGATGCCATGTTATTGCCCCCCCGCCGACTTGTTTAATTCTTTCAAAGGTAGATATGGCACAACACCATTTCCGCTGCCCTGACCATCGATAATAACCTTTTCAACATTTGAGAAAATCTCCTCGACTGTTTCAATATAGATCCGTTCACGGGTCACAGCCTTATCTTGAAGATATGCTTGGTAGATTTGGTCAAAACGCGATGCATCACCTGCAGCACGGTTGACTACCTCGGCCTGGTAAGCTTCGGCTTCTGCAACCAGTTTCGCTGCTGCACCACGCGCCCGCGGCACAATGTCGTTACTAAAGGATTCAGCTTCGTTCTTGAGCCTGTCTCGGTCTTGGCGCGCACGCTGCACCTCGTTAAAGGCATCAATAACATCGGCCGGTGGATCAACCGCCAAAAGCTGAACATCACGAACACGAACACCAACGCCATATTCGTTCAACAGATCTTGCAACTGCTGGCGAGCTTGGACTTGAATAGATTGGCGTCCTTCGGTCAAAACATTTTTGATTGGTGTCCGGCCGATAATTTCACGCATTACCGCTTCAGCTGTCACTTTGATGGTTTCATCTGGTTCGGCGAGGTTGAATAGATACTCTCCAGCGTCTGAAATTCGCCAGAACACCACAAAATCGATATCAACAATGTTTTCATCGCCCGTAATCATCTGACTTTCGTCTTTAATGTCACGGCGTGATGAAGAATTACCAGTCACATCCCTAAACCCGATTTCAATTCGGTTATCACGGGTCACTTCTGGACGCAAAACTGATTCGATTGGGAAGGGAAGATGATAATGCAGACCTGGCGGGCTCGTCCGAACCCATTCGCCAAAGCGCAAAACAACACCTTGCTGCTGTGGGTTTACGCGGTAAAAACCGGTCACGCCCCAAATCAGCGCAAAAACAATCGTCAAAAGCAGAATTGAACGGCCACCGCCGCCCCCACTTGGCATCATCCTGCGCCAAGCTTCTCCAAATTGACGGATCATCGCGTCAACGTCTTGTGGAGGCTGGCCGCCGCCACCTTGACCCCACGGACCACCGCCGTTTCCGCCGCCGCCTTGGCCCCACGGGCCACCGCCGCCTTGGCCGCCTTGGCCGCCTTGGCCGCCTTGATTATTCCATGGCATGATGCTCTCGCTCCCTCGCCCTTTGCTAGCCGTGCTGCTGGGTTTGTGACCCAACATCGCGACCAATATGTTTCATGGTCTTAACAATTCCAGCTTTGTTATCATTGCTGCTGTATCAATTACCACCCTTAACTTGCAAAACGCTTGTCAAAGGCTTATGTCACAGTCTCGATTAATACTCCCTATCATATTTGCATAGAAGCGGTTGATTTCAAGAATGACAAACGAATTGAACGAGAGAAAAATTACCGAAACCCTCTCCGGCATTCTAATGCCCGGATCTGACCGGTCACTTGTTGATGCTGGCGCGGTTTCAGGAATCGTGATCAAGGACGGCCATATTGGCTTTACCATCGAAATTGATCCAAAAGATAAAGACAAGGCTGATGCGGTTCGCAGTTCGGCCGAAAAGGCTGTCCTAGCGCTTGACGGTGTGTTGTCGGCAACGGCAATGCTTACCGCGCATCAGGCCGGCCCAACCATGCAGCCGAAGGGCGATGACCGTGGCACGCCAATTGGCGCTGGCCAGCAAATGCAGGCCGAACCACATCAACCAGCCAAATATGTCATTGCCGTTGCCTCGGGCAAGGGCGGTGTTGGCAAATCAACAACCTCGATCAATCTGGCCTTGGCGCTGGCAGCAACCGGGAAAAAAGTTGGCATTCTTGACGCTGATATTTACGGCCCGTCATTGCCGCGGCTTATTGGTTTAAACCGCAAACCGCAAAGCGATGGCAAAAAAATCGTACCAATCGAAGCATGGGGTCTGCAAACCATGTCGATTGGCTATCTTGT
>JAFMNI010000041.1 GCA_017859295.1 Candidatus Puniceispirillum sp.
TGGCGCGGGTATTGGCATCGGGATAGAGGCGCGTCAATTCATCAGCGATTTGATGTTGAAGTGTTCGCGTATAGGTTGATATCCAGACGGTGCCACCATTTTTTTCCGCCCATAGGGTCGCTGGTGCCAGATAACCGAGGGTTTTGCCGGTGCCGGTGCCCGCCTCGGCAAGCACCATTGCCGGACTTGGCCCCGCATCTGGCCGGTCAAAGCTGGCGGTGACTGCAGCAGCATAATCGGCCTGCGGCAAGCGTAATTCGGCATTGCCACCAAGCATTTCAGCAAGCCGCTGGCGCGCCGCATCGGGCAAAATTGGCTGGGTACCAGCTTCGGTTTGCGGGGTGTAATCAGTGTAATCGGCAAGCCGGTTCCAGATTACCGCAAGCCGGCTGTCAGGCGGGCCTGCGGCAGGTTGTGGCAGGCCAAGATGTAGCAGTATATAGGGTCCCCAATTCCAGCCGCCAGATGTCATCATCGTGGCGATCTGTCCGGCTTCTTGGCGGGCTGCATCGGGCGCATTTGCCAATTCGTCAAGAAGTGTAAAGGCAATTTGCGGCAATAGGGTTGCCATGTCTTCGCCATTTTGTGGCCGCGCAAGGCCAAGCTGCTGGGCAAGGCCAGCGGGTGTTGGCAGGGCAAACCGCGCTGGCCTGACAAAGGCGAATAATTCCATCACATCAAGATAATGATCAATCTCGACACCGGCACGAGCGCTGCTCCAGCGGCGATGGCATAGCAGCACAACGCCCAAGGCCAGCTCGGCGGCGATGGTCGCACGATTTGGATGGGTAATCTCGCCATTCTGGCTGATCCAGATCAGTTGGGTGCCATGCGGATAGAAGACCGGCACGCCATGAAGATCGGGAAGCGATATGGAAGTTGAATTTTGCATCAGGGCAGTTATAGCTTGCCGCAGGCGGCCATGCCAGCTTTGCGCATCTGTTTTGTGAAACTAAATGCAGGCAGGACGCAAAATTCAGACTGTCAGAGCGGCCTGTTCTCGGGCTTGCTTGCCACTTGACCTTGATCGCGGCTCGCCCTAGCTTGTCCGCATCTGGTGCGGTGCGATCTGCCCGCAAAATGAAAGAGCATAATGATGAGTGATCTGACCGCAAATCTACAAGAGATTGCAAGCAACGCCAAGGCATGGCCATTTGCCGAGGCGCGCGCGCTGGCGAGCCGCCTTGATAAAATGGGTAACGCCAAGGATGAAGTTCTGTTTGAGACCGGTTATGGCCCATCAGGCCTGCCGCATATTGGCACTTTTGGTGAGGTTGTTCGCACCACGATGGTTCGTCATGCCTTTGAAAGCCTGACCGGCCGGAAAACGCGGCTGATCTGTTTTTCCGATGATATGGACGGCTTTCGCAAGATTCCAGATAATGTGCCAAATCATGAAATGTTGGCGGCCTATCTTCATATGCCATTGACCAAGGTCAAAGATCCATTCGGCACCGCGCCGTCTTTTGGCGAACATAATAATTTGCGCTTGCAGGCGTTTCTTGACTCCTTTGGGTTTCAATATGAATTCATGAGTTCAACCGATTGCTATCTTGGCGGCAAATTTGATGCGGCATTGCTTCGTGTTCTTGAACATTATGATGCCATCATGAATATCATGTTGCCAACTTTGGGGCCGGAACGTCAGGCAACTTACAGCCCGTTTTTTCCAATCTGCCCTGATAGTGGCAAGGTGCTTCAGGCTAAGGTTATTCATTGCAACACTAGCGCTGGCACGATTACCTATATTGATCCTGATAGCGGGGCTGAACGCGAGGTTTCGGTCACTGGCGGACAATGTAAATTGCAATGGAAATGTGACTGGGCGATGCGCTGGTACGCGCTTGGTGTTGATTATGAAATGAGTGGCAAGGATTTGATTGATTCGGTAACCCAATCGAGCAAGATCACCCGCGCACTTGGTGGCATGCCACCAGCGGGTATTTCTTATGAATTATTCCTTGATGCGAATGGTGAAAAAATTTCCAAATCAAAAGGCAATGGTTTGTCGGTTGAAGATTGGTTGCGCTATGGCAGTCCGGAATCATTATCGCTATTCATGTATGGCCAGCCAAAGCGCGCCAAAAGATTGCATTTTGATGTGATTCCAAAAACCGTTGATGAATATTACCAGCATCTTGGCAAATTACCGTCACAAGATGATGCCGAACAGCTGGAAAATCCGCTATGGCATATTCACAGCGGCTTGCCCAATCAGGCAGGTTTGCCGGTGAGCTTTACCTTATTGCTGAATCTGGCGGCTGTCTGTCATGCCGAAGATCCGCAAATCGTCTGGGCCTATGTCAGTGACTATGCTAGTGATATCGACCCGAAAACCCATGCCGAGCTTGACCGGATGATTGGCTATGCGGTCAATTATTATCAGGATATGGTTCGCCCTTACAAAACCTACCGGCTTGCCGATGCCGCTGAGGCTGGTCATCTCGAAGCGTTGAAATCACAGCTTGTGGCGCTTGCCGATGATAGTGGCGCTGAGGATATTCAAACGGTTGTTTATGCCACGGGCAAAGCGGCCGAATATGAAAATCTGCGTGATTGGTTCAAATGTCTTTATGAGGTGCTTCTTGGTCAGTCTGAAGGGCCGCGCATGGGATCATTCTTTGCGCTTTATGGCCGCGAAAAAAGCATTCAATTGATTGATGATGCGCTTGTCGGCAAGCTTGTCCAAACGGCGGATCATGGCTGATGTGGGGCATGCTGGCAAATTTGGCGCGATGCCTGCCAGCCGAGGCAGCGCACCGTGTCGCGGTGACGACGCTTCATCATAATCTGGGGCCGCGTCCAGCCGCACTGGCAACAAAGGCCAATTTAGGCGTAACAATTGCGGGTTTGGAATTTGCCAATCCGCTTGGGCTGGCGGCTGGTTTTGACAAGAATGCAGCTTGCTTTAATGGCGCGATGCAGCTTGGCTTTGGTCATGTCGAAGTTGGCACCATCACGCCGCTGCCGCAGCCGGGCAATCCAAAACCGCGCGTTTTTCGCCTGCCAAAACATCATGCGGTGATCAATCGTTACGGCTTTAACAGCCTTGGCATGGATACGGCGGCACGAAATTTGCAAAAAATGGCGGCGGCACGAACCGGTATTTTGGGGGTTAATGTTGGTGCCAATAAAACCAGCCAAGCGCCAATTGATGATTATCGCCGTGCGGTGGCGCATCTAGCGCGCTATGCCGATTATATCACGCTCAATATCTCGTCACCAAACACCCCCGGTTTACGCAATTTGCAAACCAAGGCGCATCTTGCCGATTTGCTGGCGGCGGGCCGCGCCGGACTTGATGAGGCGGCCGGCGATGGCGATGAATCGGCAAAGCCAGTCTTTTTGAAAATTGCCCCTGATCTGCATCATGATGATCTGGTGGCGATTGTTGAATCTTGTGTTGAGGCAGGGGTCAGCGGCATTATCGCAACCAATACCACCTTGGCACGCCCCGATGATCTTGACGGGGTTCATGCTGGCGAATCGGGCGGGCTTTCGGGTGCGCCACTTTTCGAAGCTGCCACGGCCATTCTTGCTGATGTGGCGCGTTTGAGTGATCGGCGGCTTGGGTTGATTGGGGCTGGCGGCGTTGCGAATGGCTGGCAAGCCTATGCCAAAATTCTGGTTGGCGCTGATCTGGTGCAGCTTTATAGCGGCTTGGCGCTTGAAGGCCCACATCTGCCAGGCCGTATTTTGCATCAGCTAGCGGCGATGATGGATGCTGATGGCATTAGCGTGCCGCATCAGATCAAGGGGCAAATCCCTGACCCTGTCAAAGCCATTAAATATGCTAAAGGCCTTTGCGAAAAGATTTCAGAACAATAGGTAAAAGCGAGATTGGCGGCATTCTGGATCGGGTGCATTTAACTGTTTCAAAGATGGCGTTGCACCGCTAAATTGCTGCTGCTCATGCGCTAATGTCCGATAATAGATCACCACAACCACCCGAATCGCCGATGTAAGGTTAAACCCGCGTCGGCGTTTATCGACCATCTGGCAAAATCCGTTCAAATCCAGATTTTCGCGAAGCAGAATTTCGCCAACAGCATCCCAAATTGCGGTTTCCAGAACAACTGATGTTCGGACATTTACTAATTGTATATTGCGCTTTGCTTTCAAAACCATGTTCCTTTAATCAAAATCATTCAAATGCACAATAGGCCACTATAGCGTATCTCTGAGAATGAAACCGCGAAGCGCACAAATACAAACCGCCAATCTGAAGCCACAAACATTGCGATCTAGTCTATTTGGATTAACCAAAAGCATGATCAGGATAATCGCGCGGCTTGAAATGAGTTTGGCTCAACATTGCGTGGCCTTGGATAGATTGCATTGGCTTTGATTCCTTCGCTTGTTTGGATTCTTGCCGTGGCAAAGCCGGTTTTCCGGCTTGACCTTGGCCGCAGACTGGCCTATACCCAGCCTTCAATTTCTAACGCAGCACATCTGTGTCTGCTGATTATGGAGCCTTAGTTATGGCAAAACGCTGTCAAATTTCTGGTAAGACTGTGATGTCTGGCAATAATGTCAGCCATGCGAATAACCGCACACGCCGCCGCTTTCTGCCAAATCTGCAATCAACCCGTATGCATAGCGAAATTCTTGGTCGTGCGATCAGCCTTCGCGTTTCGACAAGTGCCATGCGCACTGTTGAAAAACATGGTGGTCTTGACGCTTATTTGCTGCAGGCACGCAACGCCGAATTGGCGATTGAAGCGCGCGAATTAAAGCGCGAAATCACGGCGGCGCAAACAACCGCATAATCGCGTATTAAACGCATAAAAAACCCCGCAAAATGATGCGGGGTTTTTTTTGTCTTTGATCTGGAATTGAATGTAAAGGCTGAGGCCGGATATTAGCCAGCGCGGCGCATACGCTTATTTGCATCCTCGTCAAACAGGTCGGTCAATTGCCCGACAACAGCGCCGCCAAGCTGGTCAACATCGGTGATGGTAACGGCGCGCCGGTAATAGCGTGTCACATCATGGCCAATGCCAATCGCAAGCAATTCAACCGGTGACCGGCCTTCGATATAGCCAATAACTTCGCGAAGATGCTTTTCAAGATAGCTGCCGCTATTCACTGAAAGGGTTGAATCATCAACCGGCGCACCATCAGAAATCACAAGCATGATTCGGCGATCTTCATGCCGTGCCAAAAGCCGATCATGCGCCCATAACAGCGCTTCGCCATCAATATTTTCTTTCAAAATCCCTTCGCGCAGCATTAGCCCAAGCGATTTACGCGCGCGGCGCCATGGCACATCGGCTGGCTTATAGATGATATGGCGAAGATCATTCAAGCGCCCTGGCATGGCTGGCTTTCCGGCCTGTTGCCATAATTCGCGCGATTGCCCACCTTTCCATGCACGGGTGGTAAAGCCGAGAATTTCGACTTTGACGCCGCAACGTTCAAGCGTGCGTGCCAGAATATCCGCGGTGACCGCGGCAATCGTAATGGGCCGTCCGCGCATCGATCCCGAATTATCCAGCAAAAGCGTCACAACCGTGTCGCGGAATTTTGTATCTTGTTCCTGCTTATAGGAAAGCGGGCTTAATGGCTGGGTGACAACGCGGTGCAATTTGGCCGCGTCAAGCACGCCCTCTTCAAGATCAAAATCCCAAGACCGGTTTTGATGCGCCATCAATTTACGTTGCAGGCGATTGGCAAGCTTGCCAACGATCGAGGTGACATTTTCCATATGCCGGTCAAGCATCACCCGAAGCCGGTCAAGCTCTTGCGGGTCGCAAAGATCGGCAGCGGCAATCACTTCGTCAAATTTGGTATCAAAAATACGATAGCCTTCGGTTGAAGCGCCGCTTTTGCTGTTATCTCCATTCATATCCGAATTGGGTGACTCGCCATCGCTGCTGCCGTCATCCGTGCCTTCGGAATCCATCATTTCGCCATCTTCAGACGCGCTAGCATCACCAGCATCATCCATTGATTGGCTGTCATCGCCTTCGCTTTGATCTTCACCAACAGCAGATTGTTCGCCATCCTGTTCGGACTGGCTGTCGCCGCCTTCATCCTGATCATCTTCATTGTCTGAATCTTGATCTTCATCAGATGATGCCTCACCAAGATCGGATTCAAGCGCGCCAATCAGCCGGCGTGATAATTCGGCAAAGGCCGATTGATCGTCAAGCGACTCACCAAGCTCGTTAATCAGGTCACCGGCCCGGCTTTTCACCCATGGCCGCCATAAATCCATGACCATTGACAGGTTTTTAGGTGGCGGCGATCCGGTTAATTCTTCGCGAAGCAATAACCGCACAACCTCGGCAATACCGGCATCATCAGCGCTTCCCGGGGCGTCAATCTGGCGGTTTTCATAACGCTGATTCAAGGCGGCATCCAGATTATCGCCAACGCCTGTCATATGACGCGCGCCAATGGCCTCGACACGGGCGCGTTCAGCCGATTCAAAAATCGCCTTGGCACCATCAGGGGCTGGGCAATGTTTCTTATGGGTCATCGGGTTATGATGGGCAAGCCATAGCGCAGCACCATCGGCGGCACCGCGAAGGCTGGCTTTTTGCGCGGCGGTTGCCGTTGGGGGGAGCGCCGGCAGCCGCACATCATCCTTGCCAACATGCGTATCGGTGCCAGCATAGGTTACCTGATGCTCTTTGCCACCAGCAAGCGCCCGCATCGCTGCGGCGTTGGATTTCAGAAATTGTGCATCCTTGTCAAATGAAGACATGCTGGTTTCCTGCGATTGTTCCGGTGGCTTATGATTTAGGCTGGCATGCTGCTGCGGGCGCTTGGCGCTTAGCTAGCAGTGGCCTGCCGGATCGGTGCTTCGGGAAGATCAATGCCAAAACAACGCTGATAATATTCAGCCACGGTCGGACGCTCGATCTCGTCACATTTATTCAAAAAGCTTAACCGGAATGCCAAAGTCATATCGCCAAAAATACTGGCGTTCTCAGCCCATGTGATGACCGTACGCGGTGACATGACCGTTGATAGATCACCTGACATGAATCCTTTGCGCGTCAAATCGGCCATGCGAACCATTGCGGCAACCTGCTCAGTGCCTTTTTTATCGGCATATTTTGGCAGCTTTGCCGTGACGATATTCACCTCATCAGCATGCGGCAGATAATTCAATGTCGACACAATTGACCAGCGATCCATTTGCCCCTGATTGATTTGCTGGGTGCCATGATAAAGGCCGGTTGTATCACCAAGGCCAACCGTGTTGGCGGTTGCAAAAAGCCGGAAATGCGGATTCGGGTGAATCACCTTATTGCTATCAAGAAGGGTCAGCTTGCCATCGACTTCGAGAACGCGCTGAATCACAAACATCACATCCGCACGGCCAGCGTCATATTCATCAAAGACCAGCGCAACCGGATTTTGCAGCGCCCATGGCAGAATCCCTTCGCGAAATTCGGTAATCTGTTTGCCATCACGAAGCACGATGGCGTCTTTACCGATCAGGTCGATGCGGCTGATATGGCTATCCAGATTGACCCGAATACAGGGCCAGTTTAACCGTGCGGCAACCTGTTCAATATGGGTTGATTTACCGGTGCCATGATAGCCTTGAATCATCACCCGCCGGTTATGGCCAAAACCTGCCAGGATGGCGATAGTGGTGTCCGTGTCGAACTGATAGTTCGGGTCAAGCGCGGGCACATAATCAGATCCCTCGCTAAAGGCAGGGACGGTCATGTCGACATCAATACCAAAGACGTCTCTGGCATTGACCGTAATGTCGGGCGCCGACATAGCATGGGCAGGGGTCGGCGCAAATTTCGCGTTATCAGACATAACAGTTAGAACTCCACAGTAAGCAAATGTTAGGTTTGGCTGGTGGCAGGCTTGTCACCATTGGCTAGGGTTTTCCGAATCAATGAATAGGCAAGGTTAATATCTTTTAACCGTTCTTCGGCAAGGGCGTCACCCCTATTTTTATCGGGATGATTCTCTTTGACCAGACGCTTGTATTGTTTTTTGACAATATCAAAATCATCAACCGGTGCCAAGTTTAAGGTTTTCCATGCGGCGCGTTCTTCTGGGGTGAGTTTGCGGCCCGATTTCGCCTCATCGCGATTTTCAAAATCAAACAGCCCAAGCGGATCGTCAAAATTATTTTCGCTTGGCTGTCCGGTGGCAAATTTCCAGCTTGGGCGCTCCCAAGTTGTGGCGCGGCGGATCTCGGCTTCAAGCGCGGCGCCTTGCAGCCCATCATAATAATTCCATGATTTGTTATAGGCGCGGATATGATCAAGGCAGAACCAGATATAATCGCGCAACGCATCGCGTGATTTGGGCGCCGGATAAACGCCTTCATCACGGCAGCCGATGGCCGCACAACGCCGCGGCCGAGTATCATTCTGGCTCTGGTCGATCTTAAACTCTGGTGCGGTGGCGCGTCTCATCCTATGATCCACTCTTAATCAATGCCCTCGCAGGCAAACATAGCCCCCCTTCATGGAGATAACATATGGCAACGGCAGATACTATAGCGCAAAAATTAAACGCCGGGTTAAATCCGCGTCAAATTGACGTTCAGGATGTCAGCCATAAACATGCCGGCCATGCCGGATGGCGCGAAGGCGGCGGCACGCATTTTGAGGTCACGATCAAGGCTGATGCATTTGCTGGCAAATCCCGCCTACAACGCCATCGCATGGTAAATGATATTTTGGCAGAAGATCTTGCCAGCAGCATTCACGCGCTGGAGCTGCATCTAAGCGATTGAGTTTGGTGCTATCGTGCGAATCCTAATCTCGATCATCAGCATAGCCAACACAGCTATTGGCCAAATGGCTTCGTTCGCTTTGCTTGTCAGCATCAGTGAAATTTGAGCTGATCCGGCGTTCGCGCGCATCTTGGCCATACATTGTCTGATAGGCGATGGTGGCAACCGGGCCAAGCAATTCGGTGATATGTGTACAGCCATGCCGCCCGCCAATCGCGGCTTGCACCTGACGCCGCCAACCGGGGGCAATTTTCAGCCCGACAAGCTCGTCAAACACCTCATTGGCTTTTGGACAAATCGCATAAGGGCCGGTCACGGTAATGGCTTCGGCGGCGGTGATCACCCGTTCTTTGGTAATGGTGATTCGCAAAATCATGTGATGCACTGGCAGATCGGGCGTAACCTCGCCGCGAAAATCGCTTGGGAAAGGATAAGTCTTATGATCGGTCAGCTCGGCCTCGATATCGAACAACCCATCATTGCGGACATAGCCATTAAGCGTGATCCGGCGTTGATGAACCAATTCGCGCTCGACTTTTGGCGTGCTTAATGTGGTTGGATGATCTTTGCCATAAGGCGTATGGATCGCCGGGTTAGCTTGTGGGTTGGCTTTGGGGTTAGTACTGCTCATATCTTGGTCTTTCTGTTTGTCAGCTTGCCCAAAGGCGCAAGCTGGTCAGGCGGTTGCCTTCGCGTTTGACAATGCGAAACCGGATGTCATGGAAGCGAAATTCCTGACCAGGGCTTGGAATTGTGCGGCTTTCAAAAAGCACAAGCCCCGCCAGCGTTGATGCATCCTCATCGGGAAGATGCCAGCCAAGCGCGCGATTCAGATCGCGGATCGTGACATTGCCATCGACAAGCCATGATCCATCTGCCTGTGCGCTAAGACCCGCCAAGCCGATATCATGTTCGTCATCAATATCACCAACAATTTCTTCCAAAATATCTTCCAAGGTCACAATGCCCCTGAAATCACCATATTCATCAACAACAACGGCAAAATGTTCGCGCCGTGTCCGAAACGCCTGCAATTGGTCAAACAGCAAAGTGGTTTCGGGAATGAAATAGGCGCCACTGGCGATATTCTGTACCAATTGCGGCAAAAGCGGTTTTTTGCCCGAAGATTCGGCCTCGCCAAGCGCCCGAAGCAAATCTTTGACATGGAGAACGCCAATAATATTGTCAGGCTTGCCCGAAAAAACCGGATGGCGCGTATGCGGTGATCCAAGGACAAAGCGCAAGATATCTTCGATATTATCATCGGCATTGACCATGCTTACCGTGCCGCGATGCGTCATGATCTGTTCGACTGATAATTCGTTCAGATCCAGAATTGATGACAGCATGGCTTTGCGCTCACGATCATCGGCATTGCCATTATCGCCCTGCAATTCAATCAGGCCACGCAATTCTTCTTCGCGGTCTTGATCGCCATTCGGGTTTGGCCGGATCATCTGGCTTGCCAAAAACCGGATGCCAAGCGACAGCGGGCTAAGCAAGCGCACCACCCATAACAGGGTTGGGGCAATACGTAACGCATATTGATCAGCATAGGTAAAAGCATAGGTTTTCGGCATCACTTCGGCAAACACGACCAAAAGCACGGTCATGGCAATTGTTGCCCACACAAGACCGCCCTCGCCAAACAGCGAGATGGCAATGCTTGTTGCCAAGGCCGAGCCAAGAACATTGACCGCATTATTGCCAATCAGGATTGACCCGATCATCCCTTCACGATCGGCACGCAATGCCTCGACGGTGCGGGCGCGTTCATTGCCTTTGCTTGCCAATTGGCGCATCCGCGCATCCGACGCGGCGGTCAATGCGGTTTCGGCACTCGAAAAAAAGGCCGAAGCGATAATCAGCAGCACAATGATTAATGCTAAAAGCCATAGGCTAGACAGCATTTGCACCTCGTTGAAGTAGGGCTTCGACAGCGTCTGGCGGCACATCGCCGCTGACAAAGGCGTCACCAATGGCGTTGACAAGAATGAAATACATTCGGCCGTCACGCATTTTCTTGTCATGTTTCATATGGGCAATAAGCTTGCTTGGCGCAGCATTGCCAGCGGCAAGATCGGCTTGTCCGGCAGGAAGGCCAACTGCACGAAGATGCGCTTTGCATTTTGCCGCATCATCGGGCGCACAATATCCCAAATCAACCGACAGATCAAAAGCCAGCCCCATGCCAGCGGCAACCGCTTCGCCATGAAGCAGGCTTCCATTATATCCGGCTTCAGCTTCAAAAGCATGCGCAAAAGTATGGCCAAGATTTAACAAGGCGCGTTTTCCAGATTCGCGTTCATCGGCTTCGACAATACGCGCTTTGGCACTGCATGATTTATGGATGGCATACATGATTGCGGCGGGTTCCAACGCCAGAACAGCGCTGCTATTGACGTCAAGCCAGTCAAAAAATGCGGCATCACCCAAAAGCCCATATTTGACCATTTCAGCATAGCCAGCGCGCAATTCCCGATCGGGCAAGCTTGCCAAAAGGCTGGTATCGGCAAGCACGGCCTTTGGCTGGTAGAAGGCACCAATCAGATTTTTACCCGAAGCGGCATTCACGCCGGTTTTACCACCAACCGAACTATCAACCTGCGCCAAAAGGCTTGTTGGGATTTGAACAAAATCAACGCCGCGCAACAGGCTTGCAGCGGCAAAGCCAGCCAGATCACCAACAACCCCGCCACCAAAGGCAATCAGCAATACCGACCGATCGACGCCAACAGCCAGAATATCATCAAGCAGCTTTGCCAGAACGGTCATTGATTTGCTGGCTTCACCAGCAGCGACGGCAAAATGGTCAATCGCGCGCGCGGTGCCTTTTAATCCTGCCGTTAGACGGTCAAGGTGAAGCGTGGCAACGGTTTTGTCGCTAACGATGATGATATGACGATTGGCCACAATCGGGCCAAGGATTGATCCGGCCCGATCAATCAGATCAGGACCAATGACAATGTCATAGGCGCGCTGACCAAGACCGACGGTTAATGTTTCTTGTTGCATGTTTTAAGTCACCTACTGCCTTGGCAGATGCGTGTCAAGCGCGTGAAGCAGCGCCATCATCGCCTTATATGTTGATAATCCATCAGTATCGAGATGGATATGGGCTTTTTGATAGAAGGGCGCGCGCTGTTCATCGAGGCGGGTGAGCGTCGCCAGCGGATCACCATTATGCAGCAATGGCCGCGTTTTGGTATTGCCAATGCGTGACAGCAATGTCGCTGGCGACGCCTTTAGCCAAATGGTTAATGTATGGTGCAAAAGCAGATCAGCGGTACTGTCCTGACAAAAAGCCCCCCCGCCAGTGGCAATGATTTGCGGTGATGCCAGGGCCAGATTGCCAAGCGTCTTTCGTTCCATTTCACGAAATTTCGCTTCACCGGCAAGCTCAAAAATTTCGGCAATGCTGATGCCAGCCGCCTTGACGATCAACTGGTCACTGTCTTTGAACCCAATCCCAAGCTGTTTTGCGG
>JAFMNI010000042.1:0-10571 GCA_017859295.1 Candidatus Puniceispirillum sp.
GGCCTTGTCAGTCTTGGCGGCTGTTCGGGCAATTGGGGATGGTATGTTGTCAATCCGGCAACCGAAACCGGCCGCCAGAATCTGGCGTTCCTGATTGATGGTCTCTATTACACGATTGGCCTGTCAGTCACGGCAATCTGTATTTCAATTTGCCTTGGGCTTTTGGTGGCCTTGCCAGCCCTGTCAAACCGCCGCGCCCCAAAAGCGATTAACCGCATTTATGTTGAGCTGGTGCGCGCCATTCCCATTTTGGTGCTGATCTTGTGGGTTTATTATGGCCTGCCGCAAGTCGCCAGCGTGTCAATTTCGGTATTCTGGGCGGGGGTTCTGGCATTGGCCATTTCCGACAGCGCCTTTCAGGCAGAAATTTTCCGCGCGGGAATTCAGTCGATTGACCGTGGCCAATATGAGGCGTCACATTCGATTTCATTGAATTACCGCGATACCATGCGCTATGTGATCTTGCCGCAGGCAATCAAACGTATTTTGCCAGCCCTTGGAAACCAGCTTGTCTATATGTTGAAAATGTCATCACTGGTATCGGTGATCGGCATGCAGGAACTTACCCGCCGCGCGAATGAACTGGTCGTTACCGAATATCGACCATTGGAAATCTACACGGTTCTGGTACTTGAATATCTGGTGGTTATTCTGATTGTTTCGGCGGGTGTGCGCTGGCTTGAACGCCGCCTTGAAACAAACTGAATAAGGATCATTGCTGCAGCGCGACTTCTCGGTTGTTTTTGCCGCCATTTTTGAGTTGAATAGGCGATGAGGTGGTAAGGTGACGGATTTATCCAAGAAACAAGATGCGGCGGGTCTGTTGCAAATAGACAAAGATGCCCACGGTATTTTGCGCGTGACGCTGAATGATCCGGCGCGGCGCAATGCCTTGTCTGAGGCGATGCTTGACCGGCTTGGTGCCATTTTGGCTGATGCGGCAATTGATGCCAGCGTTCGAGTGATTATTTTGGCAGCCAATGGCCCCGCTTTTTGTGCTGGCCATGATTTGAAAGAAATGAGCGCCGGCCGCGCCAATGCGGATCAGGGCGAGGCCTATTTCACCGATGTTTTGAAACGCTGTTCGGCGGTCATGCAGGCAATCTTGCAAAATCCCAAGCCGGTGATTGCCGAAGTGGCGGCAACGGCAACGGCGGCAGGGTGCCAGCTTGTGGCAAGCTGTGACCTTGCCTATGCCGCGCCATCAGCAAAGTTTAGCACGCCCGGTGTTCATATCGGTCTTTTCTGTTCAACACCGATGGTGGCGCTTTCCCGCAATGTCGGGGCGAAACATGCAATGGAAATGCTGTTGACCGGCGAGATGGTGCCAGCGGCGCGCGCCGCGGAAATTGGGCTTGTCAATGCGGTGGTTGATGATGCTGATCTAACCGATCATGTGACCGCTGTGGCGCATAAAATTGCCAGCAAGTCACCAGTGACATTGGCCATTGGCAAAAGCGCTTTTTACACACAACGTGAATTATCAATTGCTGATGCTTATGAATATGCATCGCGGGTGATGGTCGAAAATATGCTTCACCGTGATGCGGTTGAGGGCATTGATGCCTTTATCGAAAAGCGCGAGCCGAAATGGTAGATGATAAGGCTGTTTGACGGTAAAACTGTCTGACGGTAAGGGGTGCAGCAAAATGACAAATCCATATGATATCGGGCTTGACCAGAATCCAGCAAATTACCAGCCTTTGACACCGCTGACATTTCTCGAGCGTGCGGCGATGGTTTTTCCAAATCAAACGGCTGTTATTCATGGGTCTTTGCGGCGTAATTATGCGGCGCTTTATGCGCGATGCCGGCAATTGGCAAGCGTGCTTGCGGCGGCAGGGTTTGGGCGCGGTGATACGGTCTCGGTCATGCTGTTAAATACACCAGCAATGATCGAAGCCCATTACGGTGTGCCGATGTCGGGTGCGGTTCTGCATTCGCTGAATACGCGGCTGGATGCGGCGACAATTGCATTTCAACTTGATCATGCCGAAGCTAAAATTCTGATCGTTGATATCGCGCTTTTGCCGCGTGTCCGTGACGCATTGGCGCTGGCCAAGTGCAACCCGCAATTGATCATTTATGATGATGCCGAATTTGACGGGCCAAGATCGGGCTATGACGAAACCGAATATGAAACATTCATCGCGTCAGGTGATGCCGATTTTGCGTGGAAAATGCCTGATGATGAATGGGATGCAATTACGATCAATTACACATCAGGCACAACGGGCGACCCAAAGGGCGTTGTCTATCATCACCGTGGTGCCTATTTGCTGGCGCAGGGAAATGCGCTGACCGCATCAATGAAAAAACAGGCAGTCTATCTTTGGACTTTGCCGATGTTCCATTGCAATGGCTGGTGTTTCCCTTGGACGATTTCGGCGATTTCGGGAACGCATGTCTGTCTTCGCGAGGTGCGCGCCGAAGATATCTGGAATGCTATACTGGAACATCGGGTTAGCCATATGTGCGGCGCGCCAATTGTCATGTCGCTTGTTGTGGCTGGCAAACCGGCAAATGCCAAACTGGATTATGAGGTTGAATTTTTCACCGCTGCCGCCCCGCCGCCCGAAGCCGTGCTTGCCGCCATGAAAGATGCCGGTTTTAACGTCACGCATCTCTATGGCTTGACCGAAACCTATGGGCCATCGGTGGTCAATGATTGGGATCCGGAATGGGATTTGTTGGATAATGTCAAACAGGCTGCATTAAAGGCGCGTCAGGGGGTTCGCTATCTGGCGCTTGAAGGGCTTGATGTTGTTGATCCTGACAGCATGGTGCCGGTACCGCGTGACGGTGCAACGATTGGCGAAGTTGTGATGCGTGGCAATGTTGTGATGAAAGGCTATTTCAAAAATGCGCCATCGACCGAACGCGCTTTTGCTGGCGGTTGGTTCCATTCGGGTGATTTGGGGGTTGTTCATCCCGATGGCTATGTTCAGTTAAAAGACAGGTCAAAAGATATCATCATCTCTGGTGGCGAGAATATCTCGTCAATCGAGGTTGAGGATGTTCTGCATAAACACCCCGCCGTGGCCAATGTTGCCGTGGTTGCGATGCCGCATGAAAAATGGGGCGAGACGCCTTGCGCCTTTATCGAAATCATTGATGGCAAAAACGCCAGTCAAGACGAGTTGCGCGATTGGTGTCGCCAGAATCTTGCCGGCTTTAAAGTGCCAAGTGAATTTCGGTTTGAATCAATTCCCAAAACATCGACCGGAAAGATTCAAAAATACGCGCTTCGCCAACGCATTGCTGCTGGTGGTGACTCCGATTGAGATTCGATCACAATTGCAATTGTGAAATAGCCAAGCCGGTCATTCACTCATATGTCATGGCTGGTTGATTCCATAATGCCCTGATTGCGCATACCTTGTTTTTCGCCCCTGTGACGCCTATATCGCCTAGAGTGATTCGAGGTATGTTTAACGGTAAGGTTGCAAGGCGGCGATGTCAGGTTCAGTTCATATTCATTGGTTTCGTCAGGATCTAAGGCTTTCCGACAATCCATCATTATCTGCGGCCGCGGCCAAGGGCGCGGTTCTTCCAATTTATATTCTTGATGATGCCAATGCTGGTGATCACCGTATGGGCGGTGCCAGCCGCTGGTGGCTTCATCACTCCTTGACGGCACTCAATCAGGCGCTTGACGGTAAATTGATTGTGCTATCGGGCAATCCAGCCGAAATTCTGGCAAATCTGGCCGATGCTGTTGCGGCGGCAGGGCTGTCTTGGAACCGCGCTTACGAACCATGGCGGATTACCCGCGATGCCGCCATCAAGGCGCAATTTGCCGCGCGCGGCCTTGCCGTTGAAAGCCATAATGGGTCGCTTCTTTGGGAGCCTTGGGACGTGCTGAAGAATGATGGCACGCCGTATAAGGTCTTTACGCCCTATTACCGGCGTGGCTGTCTTGCCGCCACGCCGCCACGCCGTCCGTTGCCAGTGCCGCCAAATCTGGTCATTGCCGATGGTGATGGCTTTGCCACTGGTCAAAGCGCAATTGACGCGCTTGGCCTTTTGCCGGAACGTGACTGGAAAGACGGGCTGGCGGCGATTTGGGATATTGGCGAGGCGGCAGCGCATGACCGGCTTTATGCCTTTCTTGATGATGGCCTTGACGGTTATAAGGATGGCCGTAATTTCCCGGCAAAACGCAATGTATCGCGGCTATCGGCCTATTTGCATTGGGGCGAGATTTCGCCAAATGCCGTATGGTATGCTGCCAAAGACCGCATGGATGCAGGCATTGGGCAGGATCGTGATTGCGATCATTTCCTGTCCGAACTTGGCTGGCGTGAATTTTCGCATTCGCTGCTTTATCATTTCCCCGAATTGCCGCGCAAGAACCTGCAGCCGCGTTTTGATGGTTTTAACTGGCGTGATGATCCGGCCTTGCTGAAAAGCTGGCAAAAAGGATTGACCGGCTATCCTGTTGTTGATGCTGGCATGCGCGAATTATGGCAAACCGGCTATATGCATAATCGGGTGCGGATGATTGTTGGGTCATTTCTGGTGAAAAATCTGCGGCTGCATTGGCATCATGGCGAGGCGTGGTTCTGGGATTGTCTGGTTGATGCTGATCTTGCCAATAACAGTGCAGGATGGCAGTGGATTGCCGGTTGCGGTGCAGATGCAGCGCCTTATTTCCGCATTTTCAACCCAATCACCCAAGGGGTGAAATTTGATCCTGACGGGCATTATATCCGGCGTTATCTTCCCGAACTTGCCAATCTTCCCGATGCATATCTTTGCAGCCCTTGGGAAGCGCCTGCCGAAATTCTTGCTGGTGCTGGGGTTCGGCTTGGCGAGACCTATCCAAAGCCGATTGTTGATGTCAAAGCATCACGCGAGGCTGCCTTGGCTGCCTTTTCGGCATTGCGCGAAACAACATGAAAACGCTTCGGCTTGTTCTTGGTGATCAGTTAAGCCGTGATTTGCCAAGCCTGACAGATCTCGATCCCGACAAAGATTTGGTGTTGATGGCCGAAGTGATGTCCGAGGTCACCTATGTCAAACATCATAAGCGGAAAATAGCCTATCTGTTTTCGGCGATGCGTCATTTTGCCGAATCGCTTGGCAAGGACGGTATTGCAGTTCGTTATCGCCGGCTTGATGATGCGGATAATGCTGGCTCGCTTGCTGGCGAAGTTGCCGCGGCGATTGCCGTCTTTGCCCCGGATCGGATTGTGGTCACCGCACCGGGGGAATATCGGCTTGCCGATGAAATGGCGGGATGGCAGGCGCGGTTTGGCCTTGCTGTCGATATTCGTGCCGATACAAGATTCCTTTGCAGCCTTGATGATTTTGCCGAATGGGCTGAGGGGCGAAAATCGCTTCGTATGGAATTTTTCTACCGCGATTTGCGGCGGCGTTATCAGGTGTTGATGGAGGGCGATGAGCCTATTGGCGGCAAATGGAATTATGATGCCGATAATCGCCAGCCGCCAAAGGCCGGATTGGCTGTGCCGCCGCCAAGCAGCTTTGCACCCGATGCGATCACAGCCGAGGTTCTAGCCCTTGTCGAGGCACGTTGCGCCGATCATTTTGGGCAATTGGCCGGATTTGATTTTGCCGTTACCCGCGATCAGGCCTTGCATGTTCTTGATCAATTTATCGCTGAACGTCTGCCCCTTTTCGGCACTTATCAAGATGCGATGATTGAGGGTGAGCCATGGATGTATCACAGCCATATCGGCCTTTATCTGAATGCTGGATTATTATCGCCGATCGAAGTGATCAGGGTGGCCGAGGCGGCCTATCATCGTGGCGACGCGCCGCTAAATGCGGTTGAGGGATTTATCCGCCAGATTCTGGGTTGGCGCGAATTTGTCCGTGGGCTTTATTGGCTGAAAATGCCAGCCTATGCCGAGGCGAATTTTCTGCAGGCAACGCGCCCGCTTCCCAATTTTTTCTGGACGGGCAACACCGATATGAATTGCCTTGCCCAATCGATACAGCAAACCGACGCCCTGTCTTACGCGCATCACATCCAGCGTTTGATGGTTCTTGGTAATTTTGCGCTTCTTGCCGGTTTATCGCCGCAGGCGGTGAATGAATGGTTTCTGGTTGTCTATGTTGATGCCTATGAATGGGTGGTGATGCCGAATGTGTCGGGAATGGCGCTTTTTGCCGATGGTGGCTATCTTGCCAGCAAACCCTATGCGGCTGGCGGTGCCTATATCAACCGGATGTCAAATTATTGCAAAAACTGCCGTTATAAGGTGACGGAAAAATCAGGCGAAGATGCATGTCCTTTTAATTATCTCTATTGGGATTTTCTGGATCGGCATCGTGAAACGCTTGGCAATAATCCGCGGCTTGGCATGATCTATCGTACATTTGACAAAATGGCGCCGGAAAAACAGGCTGGAGTCAACGCCGATGCTGGCCGGTTTTTGGCAGGTCTTGATAAGGCTGGATAGGGGTGATGACGCTTTGCCGGCACCCCAAACCGAATTTATCAGCAAGATCTGCATTAGTTTGCTAGGCTAGCAGCGAAATCAGATGAAGCGCGAAGGGGAGGGTGATATGGCACGACAAAAACGAAGCATGGCCAGGTTGATATTTGGCAGTTTAATACGCCTGTTTCTCACTGCCGGATTATTGATTGGTGCTTTTGCCGCTTTATCGGCCTGTGCGCGAAAAGATGTAACGCATCTATCCGAACGCCGTCCCTCGCTTGTGCTTGAAGAATTTTTTGCCGGTGACACAATTGCCTTGGGTATTTTTGAAGACCGGTTTGGCAATTTGCGGCGTCAATTTCGGGTGAATCTGCAAGGCACAATCACTGGCAATCAGCTAGTGCTTGATGAAACCTTTTTATATGAAGATGGCGAAAAAGCCTCGCGCGTCTGGGTGATTGATAATCTTGGTCGATCCGAAGATGGCAGTTTTCGCTATCAGGGGCGGGCGGATGATGTCGAAGGTCAGGCCGAAGGCCGCATTTCCGGCAATGGCCTGAATTGGCAATATGACGTGAGTCTTGAAATGGCTGGCAATAAAATGGATGTGCATTTTGATGATTGGATTTATCGGCAAAGCGAAGATATTGCGATAAACCGCGCTTATGTCAGCAAATTCGGAATTGAAATTGGGTCGGTTACGATTGTGTTTTTGCGGGGCAAAGCGGCGGCGGCGGTTGGCCCGCTAGATGTCGAACAATGGATTGCGCGCTAGGCGGGCTGAGGGACTAATGGCATCCTATCCGCCGATGAAGCTGGTATCGTTCTTTCTGGAAATTTTGCCGCTTGCCGGATTCTTTCTGGGCTATGAATTTTTCGGGCTTTTTGCGGCGGCAGTTATTTCGGTCGGGCTTGGGGCGCTGGTGATGGGCGCAAATTGGTTGCAGACTAGGCGGCTTGCCAGATTCGCGTTATTTTCACTATTGATGTCAGGCGGCATGACGCTTGCCGCGCTCTATTTTAACGCCGCTATTTTTATCAAAATCCAGCCAACGATTTTCAATGGTCTTTTTGCCATTGTTCTTCTTGGCGGGCTTTTTTTCAGGCGGGCGATGATGCGTGAATTTTTCGGCACGCAATTTCACCTAACGGCACCAACATGGTTTTTGTTGAGCCGAAGATGGGGGCTTTTCTTTTTATGTTTTGCCATTGCCAATGAATTGGTTTGGCGCAATGCCAGTGATGCCGATTGGGTGGCTTTTAAAACCTTTATCGCCGCGCCTGCCAGCGTTTTATTTATGATGGCGCAATTGCCGCTGACGCTTCGCGGCCGGATTGCCGATACCACGCCAGATGGTGATCAATAGGGAATCGGCTTGCCATCATAGGCAAAGAATCCGCCGCTATTTTCGGGCGATAACTGATCGAGAACATCCCATAGATTGGCCGCGCTTTGCGCCGGCGTTTGCAATTGATCCTTGGCAAGATGTCCGCGAAACGGCTGGGATAAATTTGTATCAACAGTGCCCGGATGAAGCGTTGCGATCACGGCATCGGGGTTATAGCGAACAAGCTCGATGGCAAGGGTGCGCATATATTGGTTCAACGCGGCCTTGCTGGTGCGATAGCTGTACCAGCCGCCAAGCCGGTTATCTGAAATAGACCCAACCCGCGCCGATATGCTGGCGGCGACAAGCGGATGGGCGCGGCGCAATTCAGGCCATAATGATTTGAAAAACAAGATCGGCCCCATTGCATTGATCTGATAAAGCTTCAGCATCGCTTCAGGGGTTAATGCGCCAAGCCGCTTTTCGGGTTGCAGATCACCATCGTGAAGCAACCCAGCGGTGGTGATAATCCGGTCAAGATGGGGCGCCTTGGCAAGGATCGCGTCGCCTGTATTGGCAATGCTGTCAGGATCCAGAAAATCCATCGCAAACCAGTGAATATTGGGTGATGGTGGCAATTGCGCATAGCCCGCGCTTTGTTCGGGATTGCGGGCGGTAAGGTAAAGATCGGTTGCACCAACGGCGAGGGCATGATGGGCAAGAGCAAGACCGATGCCGCGGCCTGCGCCTTGAATCGTGATATGCATTGATTTGTCCCTTTATTCATCTGTTCCGCGCCACCGATATATGCCTCGCCATGCCGCATTTGCAATATTAGAGATAAGTTGTCATCCTGACAGACGCAACCATTCGTGATGAGATTGGATAAAAGATGTGTTTTCGCCGTTATTATCTTGCTGGATTGTCCAGTCTGATGGCCTGTCTGTTTTCGGTTGCCGCGCTTGCTGATAATTTGGTGCGGCCAGACCCGTCAATTGCGCCTGCCGAGGTGGTGGCAATCCAGCTAATGAGCCTGAAGAATAATGATCTTGTCGAAACTGATTTTGGCATTCGCCAGACATGGAATTTTGCGCATCCGCAAAATCGCAAGGTGACCGGCCCATATCCGCGCTTTGCCATGATGCTGAAGGGGCCGGGCTTTGATGTTCTGCTGAACCATAAATCCCACAGCATAAAAACCGGATCAAATACGGCGTCAGGCCAAACAAGTGATGGCGCGATGTGGCAGCAATTTGATGTTCTGATGGAAACGCGCCGCGGTGAAATTCTGTATTTTTCATGGGTTGTGCAAAAAGTCACCTCAGGCCAGTTCAAGGATTGCTGGATGACCGTTGCGGTTTCATCGCCGCAACCGGCAGGCCAGTCTGGCTAGTGGCTTTTGACCTTGCGTTCGCGTTGCAGGGCAAACAGGCCTGAACTGACAATGATGCTGCTGCCAATAATCAACATGGGATCCAGTGAATCGGCAAAAACTAGAATGCCAATGCTGGAGGCAAAGACCAGTTGCAAATAGGCAAAGGGCTGGATTGTTGATGCCTTGGTGGCATCAAGCGCTTTGATCAGCAGATAATGCCCGCCGGTGCCGGTTAGGCATAATAAACCCATCCAGCCCCAATCGCTGCCAATTGGCGGCAACCAGAAAAAGGGGCCGATACAAAGCATGGCAATGCCGCCAGCCATCGCCGTCCAGAAAAAGCTGGTCTCGGCGGCGTCGCGGCGTGCGGCATAGCGGGTTAAAATGCCATAGACCGCCATCATGAAGGCCGCCAGAACCGGCAGAATACTGGCGCTGCTAAACATCGCTGTTCCCGGCCTTAGGATCAACAGCACGCCGCAAAAGCCAACGCAAACCGCCAGCCAGCGCCGCCACCCAACCGCTTCGCCAAGAATGGGCACTGAAAGCGCCATGACCATCAGCGGGTAACTCGCAAAAACCGCATGAAAATTCACCAGCCCGACGGTGCTGAAGCTCAAGATTGCAACGCATATCTGCGCCACGAGTAACAAGCCACGCCCAATCTGTAATGGCAATTGGCCGCTGCTGGCCACTTGCCGGATACCGCCTTTTTGGCGGCTGCTATAGGCCAGCACAAAACACATGAAAAACATATAGCGGATCGTCACAACGGTGATGACGTTATAATTTTCGGCGAGATATCGTGAAATGCCATCTTGAACCGCAAAGACGACCGTTGTCGCAATCATCAGCGCAATGCCTAGGCGCGGGTTGTCTTGCATCGGATTGGTTGGCCCTTATTTTCAAAAATCATCGTCAAATATGATCAGCATATATTCTTGGTGTTTTATGCAAAAATAGCCATCGCGTAAATCATTCGGAAATCGGCAAAACTGGCAAAGTGAGCATGTTTGGTTTTAGCTTATAGATATCGGCCATGTTTGACTTGAAAAAAGAAAGCAGCACCAGCGTATTTATCTGGACAGGCTATAGCCGCCAGTCAATTGGGGTGATTGCATGGCTGGCAAGATAGTCATTGGTTTTCGAAAATGGTTTGCTGTCCCAAAACCCATTATGTGCCGATAAGGGTGATGGATGTGCTGATTCAATGACCAAATGGCGGTGCCGGTCAATCTGTTGGCCTTTTTGTTGCGCCTTGCGCCCCCAAAGCACAAAAACCAAATGATCCCGTTCGGCATTCAAGGCGGCGATGGCGGCATCGGTAAATGTCTCCCACCCTTTGCCAGCATGCGCTGCGGCCTTGCCATCTTCAACCGTCAAACAACTATTTAGTAAAAGCACGCCTTGGTTTGCCCAAGCTTCAAGATTGCCATGACCCGGATGCGGCAGGCCAAG
>JAFMNI010000042.1:10955-12197 GCA_017859295.1 Candidatus Puniceispirillum sp.
GCAAGATGCCTATTCGGCAGCGGCGGACAGGTTGCGCCGTGCCACGGTTTGACAGATGGCATCAATCCGGTCATTGGCAGCGCGAAGGATATCTTGTTTGTTGTTGGCAAGGCCGGTTGCATCAACCATATCAATATCGGTGCAGCCAATGAATTTCAGGATGAACTGCATGAAGCTTGTAGCAAATTCATCGTCAGCACCAGCACGCGTGTGATTTGAGGTCAAAATGACGATCGCGTGCTTGTAACGCTTGGCATCCCCTTTGCCGATTGCGGTGGCACCGTCAACATTGTCACGGCATACCATATCAACCCAAGCTTTCAGCGCGGCCGGGATGCTAAAATTATAGATTGGAACGGCAAATACCATGATGTCGGCGCGTTCGACCTCGGCTGTCAAGGCGTCTGACTGTGCGAGCAAGGCGCGTTCTTCGGCTGAACGCGCCGCTGCGGCGCCAAGGCTGGCTTCACGCCATGCGCTGTTCACATGACCAACGCCTGATTTCAGATCACGCCATGCAATTTCAGAGTCGGTAAGCTCGGCACGAAGCTTGGCAACAGTTACGTCGGCGAGGTCCCGGCTTACCGAGCCATGCTGACGCATGCTAGAATCAACGCGCAAGATTGATATTGTTTCAGCAGCCATAGACCAACTTTCGTTACTAAAGGCTTGAAGCACAGCGCCGAGGCCTGAAGGGGGTAAAGCCATGAGAGGGGGGAGGTCTCTCATGGCTAATGATGTTATAATTCTTTCCCGCCCGACAAATAAAGAGGTGAAAACGAAAAATATATTTCTAATAAACAGAAAAATAAATTATATTGCTGACATGAGCCAGATTGAAGAACTTCGTGCCTTTGTCCTGATTGTGGAAACAGGCAGCCTAACGCAAGCCGCAGACCGGATGGGAATTGCCGTCTCGGCGGTTAGCCGCAGGCTTCGTGATCTTGAGCTTCGGCTTGGCACAGCCTTAATCCAGCGTTCGACAAGGCGGTTGTTCCTGAATGAAACCGGACAGTTGTTTTATCAGCGGGCGAAAACGGTTTTATCGACTCTCGAAGATGCTGAACAGGAAGTGCAAAATGCCGGCGGTGCGTTGAGTGGCGTTTTGCGGATCAGTGTTCCGTTGTCATTTGGGATTGCGCATATGTCGACAGCGATCGCGCAATTTATGCACGCCCATCCTGATATTCACATCGAGATGGATTTAAGCGATAAGCGGGTCGATATGATTGCCGAGGGATT
>JAFMNI010000202.1 GCA_017859295.1 Candidatus Puniceispirillum sp.
ATGCAAAAACTGACGGCCATGAATATGATTGACCAAACTGGTCAGGCTAGGCGGGCGATGATTGACAAGCCGTCAGCCCATGCCGCTTCACTGCCGCAATCTATGCGGGCAAATCAGATCGCGGCCAGCCGCCACCGCGGCAATTGCCGCCCGCACACGTTCGCGCGATTCAGCCACAGCCTTATCAGCAAGCCCAACAATCGCCATGGCAGGCAAGCCATTGGCAATATGTATCTGAACCGTGACGGCAATCGTCTCAATGCCCCGAAATGCGATCGTATGAATTTTTGCATGCATTGATATCGGCCTGCCAGATCATCCAAAAGGATCAGGTGCCGATTGTGTCGGGAAATATTTTTGTTTTCATGTATATTAGAAAAAACAGTGTTTTACCAGAAAACGCCGCTTAAAGGCCCCTGATTTAGCAATAGCCTAAAGCTGGGATTTCGCTAAAACCAATGGCCCAACAGGCGCACCGCCAAGGACATGCATATGAAGATGTGGCACTTCTTGATGACTGTCCAAACCGGTATTGGAAATCACCCGATAGCCGGTTTTGCTGATGCCGGTTAATTCGGCCACACGGTGAATGGCTTTGGTAAAGGCGGCCATTTCCACCGCACTGGCAGTCGCCGCAAAATCGGCCCAGTCACAATAGGCACCTTTTGGAATCACCAGAACATGAACAGGCGCCTGCGGGTTGATATCGGCAAAGCTAAGCGTATGTTCATCTTCGTCGATTTTCTGGCACGGAATTTCGCCGCGCAGGATTTTGGCAAAAATATTATTGCTGTCATAGGTCATGGTTACAGCTCTTTATGATAATAATATCCCGGAACATAGGCACCATCGACCTTGGCGTAATGATCATTTGTCGCATAGCGTTTGAAATTGCGTGCCTCAAATGACTGAATGGCGCGATCCTGCGTTGCGCGGACATCAAGATTGATCATCAAAAACCCTTCGGATTTTGCCAACGCTTCTGCCTCGGCAACAATCATTTGCGCAAGGCCATGACCACGCGCCCAAGGCGCAACAAAGAAGGTTGTCAATTGACAGGCAAATTTTTGGGCTTCGTTGTTTTTTGGCGGGCGCACAATCTGACAGCTGCCAGCAATCACCTTATCGAGACGCGCCAGAATCAAATGCCGGTCAGGAATCATCTGCACCCCGCGCCAGTAATCTTCCATCACCGATTTCGGTGGCGGTGACAACCAGCCAAAACCACCACCGGCAAGAATCGCCGCTTCTGCCGCATCACTCAATTCATGAATATCGCGTTCGGTTAACTGATCAACCGTTTCGACAGACAATTTGGCAATATGATCACGAAGAATTTCTGGTGTCATTTGTCTTTCCTTTTTGGCAAGCCAACGATCCGTGGCACAGGCACGGTCGCTTTAGGCTTTGAAATACCGCCGACGACAATAGGGGAAAATAAGCACTAAATTTATAAGGTCAAGCCGCTTGTTCTAGCACAAAAAAGATTTTTCACCAATTGACGCCCATTCACAGTTTCGTGAACCATCACAAAATCGAGCTAGGATGTGGTGAGCCGTTCAATTTCATCAATGAATCGCTGGCATTCACTTGCTGACAGCCGATTGATATTCTGCGCCAAAAGATTGGCAAGATACACCGCTTCGGCGGTTTGACTGCGAACATCAATTGATGGTTTTGGATGCGACAAGCTCGCCAGGCGTTTCAATTCTTCAGCATCATCCCAGATCAGCCCAAGCCAAACACATATCTGATCAACAACAACCGGCGATGGCTGGCCACGCGCACCGGTTTCAAGCGCCGATATATAGGCTTTGGAAACGCCCAGAAATTCGGCTTGCGCTTGCTGGGTCAGGTTTTTCTGGCGTCGCCATTCGCGCATTTTCAAGCCAAAGGGTGTCATCGCTATCGGCCCCGCTTGCGGCGCAATAACACATATAGCGCACCACTGCCGCCATCATGTGGGCGCGCCTCGGCCAAGGCCAGAATATGCGGTGACAAAGGCTGGCGTTTTAACCAATCGGGAACATGGCCGCGAAGAATACCTGCCCCCTTGCCAGTAATGACAAGAACGCAGCGGCATCCATCGCGCGCTGCCGTTTCAATAAATTGCGCTAAGCGGCTTTCGGCGCGTGCTGCGGTTAGGCCATGCAGATCAAGCCGCCGGTCAACTGGCACATCACCCCGAAAAAGGCGCCGCTGGGTACGTCCATCAATACCGGCGCGTTCACCTTGACGCAAATCAACAGGATTGGCTTTTCTGGCTGGTGCTGATGATGGTGCGGCAAGCGGCGGTCGTGCAGGTTTGACTGGCGGTTTCTGCGGCCGGCCAGACGGTTTTGCCACCGACCGTGCCACATGATCAGACCGCGCAAAAATCGCGGCAAATTCAGCCAATTCAATGGTTGATTTTAGCGGTTTAACCTCGGTGATCACCCGTTGCCATAAAACCGTATCATCGTCTGATTTGATAATGCGTTTCTTGGGCATGTTGGGCCTCGATCAGTCTTCGGCGGACTCGGACTCAGTCTCAACCAGTTTCCAGT
>JAFMNI010000203.1 GCA_017859295.1 Candidatus Puniceispirillum sp.
TTTCAGGTCAATCGCTTATGCGGAAGTGGCCTTCAGGCGATTGTGAGCGCAACCCAGCTTATCCAGCTTGGCGATTGCGATACCGCGCTTGCTGGCGGTGTCGAGGTGATGAGCCGTGGTGCCTATATCCTGCCAGCGCAACGCTGGGGCGCGCGGATGGGTGATGCTGCGGTTGTCGATATGATGACTGGTGCGCTGCATGATCCGTTTGGGATTGGGCATATGGGCATAACCGCCGAAAATATTGCCGCTGACTATCAGATCAGCCGTGAAGATATGGACGCTTTTGCCGCCCAATCACAAAGCCGCGCAGCGCATGCCGATGCGGCCGGATATTTTACCAGCCAGATCACCACCATCGAGCTGACCCGACGCCGCAAAATTGTGGCTTTTGACAAAGACGAATATATCCGCGCCGATACGACCAGCCAAAGCCTTGCCGGATTGCGCCCAGCCTTTGCCAAGGACGGGCTTGTCACCGCTGGCAATTCATCGGGCATCAATGATGGTACGGCATCGCTAATTCTTGCCAGTGATAATGCGGTTAAAACACATAAAGCCAGCCCAATGGCGCGTATTGTTGCCTATGGGTTTGGCGGCGTACCACCCCGCATCATGGGCATGGGGCCAGTACCGGCAAGCAAAATGGCGCTTGAACGCGCTGGTTTGACCATTGATGATCTTGATCTTGTTGAAAGCAACGAAGCCTTTGCCGCGCAGGCCTGTGCCGTATCGCGCCAGCTTGGCCTTGATCCAGATCGCGTCAATCCAAATGGCGGGGCGATTGCGCTTGGCCATCCGGTTGGTGCCACCGGCGCAATCATCATGACAAAGCTGGTTCATGAATTGCACCGCATCAATGGACGTTACGGCATGGCCACCATGTGTATTGGCGGTGGTCAGGGGATCAGCGTTATCATCGACGCCAAACCCTGATATGGATCGACCACGCCTGTCACCATTCGCTTTGATCCAGATTTTACGGAGCCCGAACCATGTATAAAGCGCCCCTCGAAGATTATCAGTTCGTCCTTGACCGGGTCATTGGTTTTGACGCGCTGATGGCGCTGATTGGCAATGATGACGTCAATCAAGAGCTTGCTGATGCGGTTCTCGAAGAAGCTGGCAAGCTGGCTGGCGATGTGATCGCGCCATTAAATCATAGCGGTGATATGACTGGGGCGAAACGGCAAGATAATGGGCAAGTCATCACGCCTGACGGCTTTAGTGATGCCTATGCTGCAATGGGCCAAGGCGGATGGACAGCCATGGAAGCTGGCGAAGATTTTGGCGGCCAAAATTTGCCAATGACGCTGACCACCGCGGTGAATGAATTATGGCAATCGGCCAATATGGCCTTTGCGCTTTGCCATCTTTTGACGCAAGGGCAAATCTATGCCCTGCAAAAATCGGCAAGCCCTGAATTGCAAAATATCTTTATCCCGCCAATGGTTGAAGGCCGCTGGACCGGAACGATGAATTTGACCGAACCGCAGGCCGGCACCGACCTTGCTGGCATCAAAAGCCGCGCGGTTCCCAATGGGGATCATTATCTGATTTCTGGCCAGAAAATCTATATCACCTATGGCGAACATGATATGGCCGAAAATATCATTCATCTGGTGCTGGCACGCACACCCGATGCGCCTGATGGCATCAAGGGTATTTCGGTGTTTATCGTGCCGAAATTCCTTGCTGATGATGATGGTAATTTCACCAAGCCGAATGATCTTCGCTGTCTGTCGATTGAGAAAAAACTTGGCATCAAGGGATCGCCAACCGCGGTTATGCAATATGGTGAAACCGATGGTGCCGTTGGCTATCTTGTCGGTCAGGAAAATCAGGGAATCGACATCATGTTTGGCATGATGAATCACGCCCGCCTTGCGGTTGGCCTGCAAGGGCTTGCCATTTCTGAACGCGCCTATCAGCAAGCCAGAAGCTATGCTCGTGATCGCGTTCAAGGCGTGCCGCTTGACGGTAAAAAAGGCGATGCCATTGTTCATCACCCCGATGTTTTGCGGCTTCTTGGCACGATGAAAGCCGAAATCGAAGCGATGCGCGCCCTGATGATGATTGGCGCGGCAGCGATGGATAAGGCGCGTCATGCCAGTGACGCTGAAAAGCCCGATCTTGAAGCCCGCGTTGGTTTGCTCATTCCCGTGATCAAGGGTTGGATGACCGAACGCGCCCAGCAAATCACCTCGGATTCGTTGCAGATTCATGGCGGCATGGGCTTTATCGAAGAAACCGGCGCCGCCCAGCATTATCGCGATGCCCGCATTCTGCCAATCTATGAAGGCACAACCGCAATTCAGGCCAATGATCTGGTTTTCCGCAAAACCATTCGTGATAATGGCGCGGCGGTCACCAGCCTTTTTGATGAAATTGACCAAGATATGACAGCCTTGAAAACCCATCCGGATGCCGCTATTTCGGCGGCGGCAAAATCAGTTATCGAAGCCAATGAAACCGCCCGCACCGCCACCGCCAGCATCATTGGCAGTGCCAATTCACCGCGCCGACCAGCCGCAGCCGCAAG
>JAFMNI010000043.1:0-9713 GCA_017859295.1 Candidatus Puniceispirillum sp.
CAAGGTTATGTTCTGCTGGTGGAAAGCTGAGAGCCCAGAAGCGATCGTTGAGACGCTTGGCGATATGGCGCAATTATTTGATAATGATATCCGTGAGATGCCAAACGTCTATGATTTTAAAGACTGATTGGTAAATCGCATTAGCGCATCAATGGCACCGTTTCATAACGCAATTTGACATTCGTTCGTGTGGATTAGTGCGTGGGTTGGCGTTTTGGTTGACGGGGGCACGCTTCCCCCTATTCGCTGTAAAATACTTCACCAAAGCCCCTAGCTTGGCGTGTTCCTAACAAACTTGCCGACAAGGCGGCGGGTTAGAGGGGCAACAACAAGGATCGTTGGAAACGCAACAATCCAGCTTTTCAGCCAAGCGGTCATCCACAGGCTGAAAAATCCGTCAATCAGCCCGATTGTGTTAAACACCGAAACCGCCGAAACAACGCATGACATGAAAATTGACAGAAAAAAGCTAAAAATGAGTTGGGTATATTTGGCTGGAAACATAAGAGCCTTCTAACTTTCTGACTTGCTCAGCTTTCTGATTAAACGCTGAACCCCCATCCAAAATAAAATGGAACTTCCGGCATAGATGCCGCGCTCTTGAAACGTAATATCATCCAATAAAATCAGATATAAACAAACAACTACAATGATGCTATTATTTAGCCCGATCAATAAACTGGGGATAACTTGTTTCATGATTGTTACTCGTCGCATGGCGTGAACTGAACCGTCTTGGCCTCGATCGCCAAGCCAAGACAGCATGACATTATAGTGACCGTTAAAGCAACCGCTTCGCCAGCTATCCCACGAGTTTGCTGTCTTGCTCAATTGTTGGCACGCATCGGGTTAAATTTGCTTTTGATGGTCAATGTTGATTTAATGTTTGGCGCTGGCCTGTTTAGGCTTTGCTAGCCTCGCCAAAATCAATGATGCAAACAGATCAAATGCGCAAACATATCCCAAAAATTGCTCTTCTCGGTCTGATCCTCGAGTCAAACCGGTTTGCCCGGCCAGCCTCTTTGGACGATTTTGAGCGCCTTACAGTAAAACGCGGCAAGGCATTGATTGATGATGCAAGATCGTTAACACCTTCCATCGCCATCGAATTTTCTGCCTTTGTGAAAGCAATGGACGCAACCGGTGATTGGCAGCCTGTGCCGATCCTCTTGATGGCGTCGCGCCCGCTTGGCGTGGTGCAAAAGGCGGTTTTTAAGAGCTATTGTGCCGAAGTCATCAGCCAGTTAGACGAAAGCTTCGATGCAGTTTATTTATGCCATCATGGCGCTATGGTGGCCGAGCATTTGCACGATCCTGACGGTGCCATTGCCGAGATGGTTCGATCGGCAGTTGGGCCGAAAACGCCAATCATCATGACGCTCGACCTGCATGCAAATATTTCTGACAAGATGTGTCATTCGGTTGATTTGATTTGTGGATACAGAACAAACCCCCATGTTGATCAAAATGACCGTGGGCAAGAAGCAGCATTCGGAATGCGGCAGATCCTGCATGGTTTGGCGGTGCCGGAAATAGCGCATGTAAAATTACCGCTTGCCCCCTCATCGATAACGCTGCTTACCGCCAATGGCCCTTTGGGGCGGGCGGTTGATTTTGGACAGCGGCGGCTGGCTGAATTGGGCGGCAAGATATTGAATATTTCCATTTTCGGAAATTTCATTTTTTCGGATGTTCCGGAAAATGGCGTTTCTATTGTTGTCACCGCAAGAGATGATGTGGCGGTGGCAACAAGGCTAGCTAATGAAATTGGAGCTTTTATCTGGGACTCCAGAGATGATTATGTGAAGTCATTAACCTCATTTGAGAGAGGCATCGAAATTGCCTTGGATACAGGCCGCAAGCCAGTGATTTTTGCTGACTCGGGTGACAATCCGGGCGGTGGTGGCAGTGGCCGCACGACAGGTCTGTTATCAGCATTGCTGGCATCGGATGCCCAGAATATTCTGTATGGTTCTTTCTTTGATCCGGCGCTTGCCCGAGACGCGCATGCCAATGGGATTGGCACAAGCTTTATGGCGGTTTTCAATCAAGACCGTAATGAAACCGCGTGGGAACAATGGGATGAACCGCTTGGTGTTGAGGCAACGGTGATCGGTTTACATCATGGCGAAATTGTTGGCAGATTAGGAATGATGGCAGGCCGGAAATTGTCGCTTGGGCCATGTGCTCTGCTTGAAATAGCCGGTGTAAGAGTGGTGGTGATTTCTGAGCGCGCGCAAACCGCCGACCCAGTTTTTTTCGAAATGTTCGATCAGGACATCGCTACCGCTCATACGATCATCGTCAAATCCAGAGGGCATTTCAGGGCGGGTTTCGCGCCATGGTTTGATGGGTCGAACATATATGAAATCGATACGGTTGGTTTGACGTCACCAGTGCTTTCAAGATGGGATTTCAAGAATGTCCCGCAACCCTCTTTTCCGTTTCAGACAAAAGCTGAGTGGAAGAGATACCGTTAAGACAGGTGAGGGCCTAAAGCGTTTTGGCAAGGATGCTCTCGACAAGGGTCTGGATTCGAAAAGCCTCTTCCATTGTTGCTAGCCTGTTCGGTTTTGCCACTAGGTGAAGCGAAAGATCATCAAGCTGTGCTTTCAGGCTTATTGCCCGTGGGTCTTTTGGTGGTTCGCGCAGCGCGATGAAAGCGCCACCATCACTGATCGCATCTTTATGAAAATCAGTAACACGGCGGCTGGATTTGGTTCCCTTTACGGTAAATTCCTGCCGGTCAGGCTGAGCGCCGCCAATTGTTGCCAGAATGGAAACCGCCTGCCCGGTTTTGGATTCGAGTCGTGCCAGAACCGCGGTTTCGCATAAGTGCGGATCATCAGGATATGTTGTATGTGCCGATATAAGTGATAAAGGCCCCAGAACGCGTTCGGTGAAAAACAGAAAATGGGAAATCACTTCGCGGGTCATGCCGCCCTCGGCACGGAACCGCAGCCAATCAGCCCCCTTTTGCCATTGGCGCGGCCATGCGGGGTAGGTCACGATAATATCAACTCCAAGCAAGTCACCCATCTCGCCGCGGTCTTTTGCCGCTAATAAATCGGTCAAGGCGGCACCTGATGCTTGCGTAAAATTCACCGCAACAGGAACATTATGGGCTTGCAATCTGGCCATAAGCTTTGCGCTATCGTCAAAATTGATACCAAACGGTTTTTCCAGAAACAGGGCTTTGCCCGTCTCTGCCGCCGCAAGCGCATAGGGTTCGCGAACCGCCGGTGGGCAGGCAAGATATACCAGATCCGCTTTGCTGATGGCGTCATTTGCGCTATTCATGATTTTTGATTGTGGGTCTAAAATCATTGCCTGATGGCAAGCAGATTCATCTGGATCCCATAAATAATCAGGTTCGAAATTTTGGTGCAGCCGCATATGGGTAAGCATTCGCTGTCCCATGATGCCCAACCCGATGATCGCTACTTTTACTGCCATGGTCGCAGCCTTTTTTTTCAAGTTTTTGTCGAATGGCTTGCCGGATTTTGTCTGATCGTTTTGACAGGCTAGCATTAAGGTGAGTCGATGACTATCCGCATATAACGACAACAGCTATCTAAGCTGCCTTTCCTGTAAGGTGGTAATCGAGGTGTCTAGGAATTGCCTGTGGGACAAAGCGCTCTGAGTAGGGCATCTCTCAGCGCCATTTCATCTATTACGTCAAATCCGGTGAAGATTGAAAAGGCGTCAACACCCTGATGAAAAAATAGCTCAAACCCGGAAATGAAAGAAATCCCGCGCGCGTCGATCAATTGTTTGAACGGCGTTTCAACCGGCTGATATACAGCATCAAAGGCCCAGTCAAAATCGGTTGGGATTAGTCTCTCGGGAAGTGGTAGCCCGCCATAGCCATGCATGCCGGCCGGACTGCAATTGACCAATGCGTCAAATGCTGGCAGCGCGTTTGCATCGGCAACCATGGCAAGGCCGGGTACAAATTGATTGATCGCTTTTACAAATCTTTCCGCCTTATGCTGATCGGTGTCGAGAATTGTTAGTGCGCTAGCGCCAAGTTGCGTTAGCGCAAACCCGATTGATCGACCAACACCGCCAGCGCCAATCAATAAAACATGGCCTGCCTTCAGATCGCCACGCGCGGCGCGATAACTTTTCAAAAATCCGGTAAAATCGGTGTTTGCGCCGAACAGCCCATCGGGTTCAAAACAAATCGTATTAACCGACCCCAATTGCCGGATCGCCGGATCATTAATATCGACATAGCCAAAGGCACGTTCCTTATAGGGCAATGTCACATTGACCCCGCGAAAACCGGAATTGCGTGCAAAGGCCAGGGCAGCGTCAAAATCAAAGCCTTTTTCAGCAGGAATAATCAACTCATAGCTAAGGTCGATTCCATGTTGGGCGGCAGCGATAAGATGCAATTTTGGTGCGCTTGACGAGCGGATGTTATCACCAATTAGACCGAGTTTTACCGTCTGCATTAGGCTTGGCTCATTATCATGCTGTGTACCTAATATCCTAGCGCCCGTGGGAGAAATAAGACAATTTCTGGGAACATGATCATCGCCAATAGAGCAAAGAGCAGCACTGCCAGGAATATCCAGATTTCGCCAATAATTTCTTTTAGTGGAATTTGGGTAACAGCACTAATGACAAATAATAGAATCCCATAAGGTGGGGTTATCAATCCGATCATCGCATTCACCACAATGACCACACCAAAATGAACAAGGTCTATCCCTAGCTGTGTACAAGTTGGGATAAATAACGGCACAATCACCAGAATAATCACTGTTGCGTCAAGTACGCATCCCAACAGCAAGACCAGTAGATTCACCAGTAACATAAAGGCAAGCGGGCTGATTTCTGCGCCTGCAAAAAGCGCTGAAATCATCTGCGGTACATTTTCTTGGATGACCACATATGTCAAAATCATCGACGCACCGATTACCAAGCCAACCGAGGCGGCTGAACGTGCTGACTCGACAAATACTTCAATCAGCGTTTTCATCTTTAACGCCCGATACAGCCCTGCAGCCACAATCAGCGCATAAAGCGCAGCAATCGCCGCAGCTTCGGTTGGGGTCGTGACACCCGAATAAATGCCGGTTAACAATATCACCGGCATCAATAATGCGGGTGCCGCGCGAACAGTTATGCCTGGAATTTTGGCAAGCGGCACCGGCGCTTCATATCCGAAATCACGACGGTTTGAAATCACCGCATTGATGGCCATCAAGACACCGCCCATAAATAACCCCGGAATGATTCCGGCAAGGAATAGGCTGCTAATTGATGCATTTGAAACTAGCGCATAAAGAACCATTGGTATGGATGGCGGGATGATCGGGCCAATGGTTGCTGTGGCGGCGGTAATGGCTGCTGCATAGCCACGACTATATCCACCGCTTTTCCGCATCATGTCGATAATGATCCGGCCGATGCCAGCCGCATCAGCAACGGCCGAGCCAGACATTCCCGAAAAGATCAGGCTTGTCACAACATTGACATGGCCTAAACCGCCACGAAACCGGCCGACAAGCGCGACACAAAAATTCAGCAATCTGTCTGAAATTGATCCGGCATTCATAATATTTGCCGACACGATGAACAGCGGAACCGCCAATAACAAGAACCCGTCAAAAAGACGCTGAACCATGGTTTCACCGGCGATCGCCAAATCCTGTCCGGCAACACCAAGATAAACCAATACTCCGACCAGAATGGCAAAGGCGACCGGCAAGCCGAGCGCGGCGCTGCCAAACAGGGTCAATATGCCGATAATCAGCTCAAAGCTCACGACAAGCTGCCATTATCGCGCGATATTCCTTTTGGGTTTTCACCGCTTTTGCTGCTGATTTCGCCAAATAATTGATAAAGCCGCATGCCCGATCGCAAGATTGTTACAACCATGAATAAAACAACCGGCGCAAACAGCCATTTGATAGCGATCTTTTCTCCAGAGATTGGCAAAATAATCGTCTGGATTTTTTTCAACTCCATCAGGCGGCTACCAAAAATAGCATCAAAAGTCGGGCCGAGCGCATAGGCAAAAACACTCATCAGCAAGCTAACGGTGATAACCGCAAAAATACGACGCCACCGCAAGGGAACAGCGTTATAAAAAACATCGAAAGTGACATGATTCCTGTCTTGCAAGGCAAATGAACAGCCAATAAAAATCAACCATACCCATAATAAAGAAATCAGATTGACCGTCCAGCCGATTGGCACCAATGAAGCCATCCAGCTTTCGACAATGCTAAAGGGTGCTAGCCAGGCAATCTTTGGGGCATAGCGGGTAAAAATCTGTAATAGAAAAGTGATAAAAATCACCGCAAGTAAAATGGCGGTGATTAATTCGGCGATGCGGGTGAGACTATTTCTCAATTTTGAAAACATTCAATCCCCCGCATCACCTTTGATCGTGTTTAGTTTCCTAGCGCGTTGATCTTGTTCAAAACACCAGCAGGCCAGCTTTTGGCCACATCACTGCCCGCATATTGAGCCTGTACATGCTCGCGGAAAGCTTTCAGGTCTGGTGTATAGATTTCCACACCCTGACTTCTGATAAACTCGGCCAAGTTGTTCTCTTTGTCCAACTGTTTCAACCGGCCATAGGCCGCAGCCGCATCAGCCGCACGTTGTACAGCAAGCTTTTGATCTGCGCTTAAGCCATCCCAAGTCTTTTTTGAGAAAGCAATATAGTTCAGGTCAACAAGATGTGATGTCAAAGAAATCTGCTTGGTTACTTCATAGAATTTTTTGTCAACAACTGTTGGCAAAGGATTGTCTTGCCCATCAACGGCGCCGGTTGAAAGTGCGGTATAAACCTCGTTGAATGACAGCGGGGTAGGCGATGCGCCAAGCGCTTTGCCAAGGAATTGCCATGCGTCAGTACCCGGCATGCGCAGGTTAACACCAGCCAGATCAGATGGCTTCATGATGTTCTTTTCGCTTCTTGGAAAGCGCAGATTTACATGACGGCGTCCAAGATACATAACCGATAACAGCTTTACACCAAGCTCATCTTCGGCCTTTTTCTTGAAATCATCCATCAGCGGATTGTTGAAAACGCGAACCTGATGTGCTGCATCCTGATGGACATAGCCGGTCGCAAAGATCGAAAATTCTGGGAAGAACTGTGCCAGCTCCTGCGCAGATGCAATCGACATGGTTACGTTGCCGCGGCTGATAGCTTCAAGTTCGGTTCCTTGCGCAAATAGCGAACCGTTATAACCCGCCTTATAGTCGGCAAAGCCAGCAACCATTGGGGCGAAAACTTCGCGCATCGCCACTGACCGCATATCTGTTTCGGATGCCGATGTGGCCATCGTAAAGGTCATATCCGCAGCATGACTGTTTGCTGACATGCCTCCAATCAGGCTAAATGCGACCATTGCGGCCATTGCCGTACGGCGTTTAATTTTAATCATCATATTTTTCCTCCTAAGGTGATTAATTGACGCCGGTTATGGCGCCTGGTTAGTCCAAGCTGAATCAGCTTTAACATGGGCTCTTGCTTTGGCAGTAAAGCGCATGTTTTCCTCTGCTGCCGTTTTATCGACAGCAATCAAGTCAGCGGGACAAATCGCCCTGCCAGTTTTTGCAGCTTCGCGCATTGCATCAATAACCGCGAGAGTGCAAAGCCCCTCGTATCCTGAAACCAATGGCTTTGCTTCGCCTTGGATTACGGCAGCAAAATGCTTGATCTGATTGACCAGCGGGTCCGCCATGGCAACCGAAAGCGTTGCCGAATCTATTGATGACCACCAATCAGGTTCACCCTCATGCTGCCAGATTTTCAAATCGGGAACTGACAAGGCGCCGCGGCTTCCACCAATTTGATAGGCGCTTTGTCCGGTGAAAGGATAGATGGGATATTCACCTGACGTTACTTCCCAGCTCCATGGCGATACAGCATTGTCCGAAACACTCACCGTACCCAGTGCGCCATTTTCAAACCTGAATATCGCTACCGCGACATCTTCAATATCATGGCCACGCGCCGAGGGTGCCATCATGGCTTTGACCTCTATGATTTCACCGCAAAGAAAACGTAAAAGATCAATATCATGCACAAGATTGATTGAAACAGGGCCAGCGCCATTTATTTTACGCCATGGGGCGGTTTCGAAATAGTCATTTGGTTTGGCGAACCAGCATTTCGCATCAACAACACGGATCTTGCCGATCAGGCCTTGGGTCAGAACATCTTTGGCTTTTTGAATGATTGGGTTGAATCGGCGATGATGACCGACCATGACCGGCACGCCCAAAGTATCAGATTTGCTGACAATCGATTGCGCTGCGGCAAGGTCATGTGCAATCGGCTTTTCGATCAGGACAGGGATTCCAGACTCGACGCAAGCCAATGCCTGTGACATATGCAAATTTGTTGGCGTTGAGAGGATAATGCCGTCTGGCCGGGTAGCATTGATCATCGCGCAAAGATCATTATAGCTTTCAATGCCAGCATTTGCCACTTGCGCTGTTATGGCATCATCAGCATCGACCACGGCACAAATCTCGACCGAACTGAGCTGATTGATCGCCGCTGCATGGCGCCGGCCAACTAAGCCCATCCCAACAATCGACAGCCGTAATCTCTCACCAGCGCCAGCTTTGCTAGCGCGAGACACCGACAATAGATCAGCAAGCGGCTGCTCAGCAAAGGTTGCCATTACAGCCGCGCTCGACAAAAAATTGGCGGACGCACACCATATATTCTCAAAAATTTCATATAAACCACATAATATCATATACTTTGGAGAATCAAGGTTTTTGTATGATATCTGGGAGATTAACCATATTGTAGATCTGGGCTAATATGGAACCCCGCCGTTTTGAACGACCGCAATTGAGGCAATTGATGCGTAACACTCATGGTAAACTTAATTTTCTTGGAAGTGCGCCGCATAATACTGTCGCCAATGCCACCTATGAACGGCTGAGGCATGACATCATCTTTGGCAAGCTGAAACCGGGTGCCAAGCTGAAGCTGGAAACATTGAAAGATGAATATGCTGCCAGCGTTTCAACTTTGCGTGAAACGCTTAACCGGCTGACCAGCGAGGGGTTTGTTTCAGCCGCCGAACAGCGTGGCTTTTTCGTGAGTCCGGTATCTGCTGCTGATCTGAATGAAATTGCAAATCTGCGGATTTTGCTTGAATGCTATGCGTTAGAGGAATCTTTACAAAATGGTGATGATGATTGGGAAGCCGATGTTGCTGGTGCCTATCACAAACTCAGCAGCACCGAAGCGGTTATAAAAAATGGAAATGACGCAGATATAGAAACCTGGAAGGAATATGATTGGCAATTCCACCTTTCCCTGATCCGTGCCTGTAATTCGACCAATCTTCTTGGGCTTCATGCAACATTATTTGGCAAATATCTTCGCTATCAAATATTGGTTCTGACCTATCGCGGTGAAGTGGCACGACAAGAGCATAAAGCGCTTTTCGAAGCTGCTATCGCGCGCGATGCCAATGCCGCAACAAAATTACTGACCCAGCATATTATGAACGGTTTAACGCACACCCTAGAATATATGTAACGCGGCATATCAGGTAAACACCCAAAAGCATTCGTCCATCAAATGATGTGCCCAGTTTTCAAAAACGCGTCAATCTCGCCGCATGATGGTATTGATGCCGCCGCTCCGCGCCGAGTAACCGAAATCGCACTGGCTGCAGTGGCAAACCGCACTGCCTGATCAAAAGACATATCCT
>JAFMNI010000043.1:10051-12151 GCA_017859295.1 Candidatus Puniceispirillum sp.
GCTTTTTGCAACGCTGAAACCGTAACCGCAATCGGCGTTTCCAATTGAAATAAAGCAATTTTTGCTCCTTCAAAAAACAGTGAATCTGGCTCGGTGTCCGGCCAGTCCATATTCGCGCCCCCGCAAACGGTAATCGAATTATTGGCAGCTTTATCAATATGGATCAAAGCCATGCCGGTAGGACTATTACTATGGGTGCGGATATGCGCGGTGGATAGGCCATAGCGCTGAATTTCGGAACAGAAAAATCGGCCAAACGGGTCATCGCCAACCACCGCCATGAATCGAACATCACCGCGGTAAATCGAACGTGCTGCAACGGCCTGATTGGCACCTTTGCCGCCAATATTAATCTGTTGACCGCGCGCGTGAATGGTTTGCCCACTATCTGGCAATTCATCAACATTGACCGCAATATCTATATTGGCCGATCCGAATATCGCAATCGTCATTGGTGATCCCGCAAATTTGCAATTCTGGATCGGTATTGCACCGTGCCGATTTCGATTTTTTCAAGGACAGCATCAAGCGCCCAGAATGTTTTGGTAATATCATCGGGAACGGCACGGCTATAGACGCTTTTAAATCTGCCGCGACGCCTATGGTATAATTTTGCCAATTTCGGATAGCCCATATATTCGGTAGATGCCGCCAACGCCAAAAATACCGCCATTTCAGCGGCTAAATCAGTATGTGATGGGCCAGCATCTTTCAGCCAGCGATATAGATCGGGATGGAAATTATTAAATACGCCACAAAAGCCATCGGCTCCGGCCTTGAATGCGTCATGTGCAATCGCCGCATTGGCATTATTGATGGCTAGACCAGACCCATTGGCAAGACCAAGGCGGCGCGTCACAGTATTAAGATCGCAAGACACGTCTTTGATCATCACAAAGCGGCGGTCATCAGCCAGAAATTTAATCTCGTCATCGGTTAGTAATCGCCGGAGAGGGGCAGGGCATTCATATAAACCAAGTGGCAAATCATCTGGCAGGTTGTCGGTCGCCGCGGCAAGCGCGGTTCGAAAATGATCAAACCCCTCATTATTCCTGTCGAGGCGATTGCTGACAAGCACAAGACCATCAATGCCAGTTTTAGCCATCGCCAGCAATTCAGCCGCCTGATCGGACGCGTCGTCAGCAATATGACCCGATGCAACAACAGGCACCCTGCCAGAGACGGCTTTAACGGTAAATCGGGCAAGCTCTGTTCGTTCTGCAAGCGTTAGAAATTGCATTTCGGATGATTGGCAAACCGCAAAAAGTCCTTCTGCACTTCTCTCAAGATACCAATCAATCAGTGCCTCAAGACTGCCCCAGTCAATCGTACCCTGATTGTCAAAGGGGGTTAGCATTACAGGCATGATTCCCTGGATTTTTTGCTTCACCTGCGGCTGCTTTCTTGATTATGAAAAGATGCTTAAAACCATAGCCTGCGCACAGTTTCAAATAAACACATCTTTTATAGTTGTTGGGAATGCGCTTTTCCCTGCCGTGTTATAATGCCTTAATCCCGCGTGAATGATTTGCCAAAAACCACCCAAAAGCGCGTTCAAAATCTGCTGTCTTGAAAAAGAGTGAGATAGATTTCTGCGCGTTCAACATCATAAAATTCTGATGCCTTATTCTCATGGAGTGCGCTAAGCGCTTTGGCCGCCCAGATCACATTATTATCAAGTGCCAACAGCAAATAATCTTTTGCCTTTGCATCATCTTTTTCAACGTCATCGCCCAAAAGATACGCCACACCAAGTGCAAAATACCCAGCTGGATAGGCGAATGACGCCGATTTATGAAAAGATGATATTGCGCCCTTTGAATCACCATCGCGCAATTGGCCACGGCCAAGTTGCAAATAATAACGCGCTCGGTCTTGTGGTTTTGTCGCAGAAGCGATGGCAGCGCGGCAGGCGTTGATCAATTGGTTTGCGTGAATATCTTGAAATTCAACCGGCTCAGACTGGCGTAACGGATCGGCCGCTAATGCCCCCAAATCATCACAGCTTGACCCTGGCTGGTCTGAAGCAGCGCTGTTGCTTGGTTCAGCCAAGATCAGCAAGCTGGCAATCAAGATGATACGCCGCATTTTTCCAGCCTT